>NZ_JAUPTE010000065.1:0-36962 GCF_036701705.1 Microcoleus sp. w1-18aA5
TCCCGCCCGTCCTTTTTGGACGGGCGGGACGCCCATCCCACTTTCAAGAGTGGAAGTTATTTAATTCTCATTCCTTATTTATTAGTCCCAGAGCAAATTTTCTTGGATCAGCAGTGCAATCATCGCAGTTCTGGAACAAACACCGAGTTTGATAAAAATCCTCCTCACGTAAGTAGCAACCGTCCAGTGACTGATATTTAAATTTTTGGCAATACATTTGTTGGGCAGGCCTTGGGCTACTAATTGCGCGATCGCTCTTTCCCGCGGACTCAGGCTAATTTCCGGTTTGTAACTTGTGCTTTGCATACTTTTGTAATGAGGTAATGAGTGAAAATCTAATCAATTAAGGGTAGAATTCCGAGTTTTTCTCGAACTTCATATAAAGGAGTTTCCCAATCAGATGCAACGTCCCAATTAATTAACCGAGTGGCTAATTTTCCGTGTTTTAAGCCTTTGATAATTTGCCCGATCGCGCATTTTCCGCTGATCAGTCCAACTAACACTAAAATCGCACAAGAAGGAAGAAATACTTGATCACGAGTAAACGCTTGAAGTATAAATTCATCTTCTGTTGAAGCTGAAAGACCAGTCAGAACCCGTTAAACGTCGTGGTTTCGCTGAAGCCAGTCTCCCGATGCGATCGGCTCAAAGCCTTGTTCGTCTAGAAATCGCGCCACTTCGCACCCTAATGTTCCTGCTGGCAGTTGGCGCAATTTTGCCAAGTCTATTTCAAAGTGTCGATCGCTCTCAATTTGAGGATTAATTGTTTGAGCCATCTTTAATATAACTCCTAATTGACCGTCAGCCATGATTTATTATCCATTCAACAAGGATTTAAGTTTCGAGCAAATTAATTTGTGTTGGTCAAGTTCATTTTTGCGCTGAATCCAGACTACTTTTTTTACCGACTCCGCTTAAAAATCGTACTTTCTGTCAAACCAATCGGCGATCAGGAGCTTTTACATTTCTTTACAAGCATTCTTAGATTGGAAATCTGCTACCTGTAAAAATCGCCCTAGTGTTTGTAATCGCAACTTGACCCACCGGGGAGTACCCGTAAAATCCACAGTATTTAGCGGTGATTGGAACTCCCTTACTTACGTATATAAATTTATTCTGCTGCTAATTATTGGAACCTGCAATGAGTCAGAAGTTGAAGCTTGTAGGCATCGTGATGCAAGTGCATACAAGTGAAGAGAGTGGAAGAGAGCTGAAGCAAGGTGAAGTTATGCAGATTTGATGCCGGGGAGAGTCCGCACGCAGGGTCAGACGAGTGCGCTGTCGCTCAAATGAGTGTCACTCATTTGAGCGACTGGTCAAGTATTTTCACCAACAGCTATAAATAAAGTAGAGATTCATATCATACAAGGTGTTGCTGTGAAAAAACTTTCCATTTTGTTATCCACAGGAGTTGTGTCATTAATTTGGTGCGCTGCTGCTAGCGCTACCACTTATGTTAATCCTAACGGTAAAACTACTTTAAACTTGTCAGAAAAAGGAAACAATCGCAGCGGTTTTTACTTGACCAAAGTAGGCAATCGGGAATTTTTGGGCAATATTCAAATTACCCGTTCCGAAGGAGCAGCAGGCTCTTACTATTACAATGGGACTTTTAAAGACAGTGCGACCGGCCCTGGCCGAAAAATTGTTTGTTCTGGAGATATTGCCATTGTCAGGCGTCAAGTTGGAAGAAGCAGCCAATTGGGAGCCGAAGTTACTTGGAAGGTGAAAGCAGGAGAAAATTGTCCTTCTATTGGCCAGACATTTAAAGTAAATTTAGTCGAAGCTTTACCGCGTCCTAATGCAAGTGGCGACTATACTTCTAGCAATGCTAATACTTGGTCGAGTCCAACAAATGGTTTTGTAACTTGGCCTGCTTGGCGTGTCACCTCGCGAGATGGACAACTCAACTGTCGCAAGACCGCAAACGGAGCAATTCAACAAGTTTACCGCGCGGATAAAGATACAGTTGCTGCTGAACTCAGGGGAGCAAATGCTATTACGATGGCGAACGGTCAACCCTGGTTGCTCACAAGACAAGGCTGTTATGTGCGCGCTAATACTCAATACATTCAGCCAGTTTCTATGCCTGAATAAGTAATCGTAAGTAGGGAGCATCTCAATGAAAGCAGCCAAGCCCAAAATTGGAGTTTTGAGGCCAGAGGCAGAAGGCAGAAGGCAGAAGGAAGGAGCCAGAAGAAGTATTTTTACCAATATGAGAGGCTCCCAGTTACCCTGTCAGAGCCACGCGGCTGACCAAAAGACATGAATCCAGTTTAGAAGGAGTATTTTGAAAACAATTCTGTTGGGATAAGCTGTTGTGGATTTAAATTGTATGTCAAAAAACAATAAAACAATGAGTGGGGTGGGCGTCTCGCCCGCCTCGAATATGCAATTTAAATAAAAAGTCCGCGTTATTTTGTGGCTTCACTACTAAACAATCGATCACTGCATAACAATTGCCATGCACAGGAGTACCCTCTCATCCCTGTTTATCCTGCAAAAGTTACATAGCGTGACAAAAGTTACGCTCGCTCGTTAAATAGAAACTCGCTATCGTCATAAAATTAAAATTAAACTGCTCAAAGAATCGCCGACTTTCCTGTTAAACAAAAACGCCGCACCATAGCTAATTATGTTAAGGAGGATGTCAATCGATTTTAGATTTTAGATTTTAGGTTTTAGATTGACCCCACGGATAAATGCGGGGGCTTGAGGATTTTAGATTTTATATTTTGGATTGATTCCACTGATAAATCACGTGGCGGGTACCATTAAGAAATTCTTGGTCAATCAGAATAGTGGTATCGACAAGAGATAATCGTTAGATACTCGTCATCCACAGCATAAACTAATCGATTCGTATCATCAATTCGCCGCGACCAAAAACCAGCCAGATCCTCCCTCAGTGGTTCGGGCTTTCCGATCCCCTCAAACGGCAATCGGATTGTTGCCTCAATTAGCTTGTTAATTCGTTTTAAGGTTTTCTTATCTTGCCCTTGCCAATATAAATGATCGCCCCAAGCCTCATCCGTCCATGCTAACTTTCTAGTCATCCAACAAATTTCGCTCTACCACTTTCCCCTGCTTAAACTGAGCAATAGAACGCTCCAAATGGGCAGCATTGGCGGGAGATTTGAGTAAATGAACTGTTTCCAGCAAACTATTAAAGAACTCTAGCGACATCACCACCGCATCCTCCGCATCCCGTCTAGTGATGATGGTATAGTCCGTATCTTCCACTACTCTGTCTAAAACAGCCTTGAGGTTATTTCTCGCTTCGCTAAAAGAAACAATATTCATGTACTTGACACTTGTACTACTTACTGTACAAGTATAGCAATCCGCAATATATTCGGCAATCCTGATCTCATATCATGTCCGGTCAATTTACTGGTTCTATGGCTGGAGCCTGGGAACGGATACCTAGAGGAAGAGCCTCGCGAGCGAAAATTAAATTCGAGGCTCTAGGTAGCTGTTGAGTGTTACTTTCGCTCCAGCCTGGTAACGAGTAAACAATCAGTAAACAACCAGTAAACGAGTAATAATTGAGGACTAAAAAACTTAGATTTCTTCGTCCAAACCATCTACATCATCTACATCATCTACATCATCTACATCATCTACCTCATCTACCTCATCTACCTCAACAGGAGCGACAGAATTAGCAGAAACCACAGCACCAGTCTCAAGTTTCTTTTTAACTAGCTCCTCAATTTCATTTTTGAAATCGATGTTTTTCTCCATGTGCTGGATCACTTTGTCTCGTCCTTGAGCTATGTTCTCTCCGTTGTAGCTATACCAAGAACCTTTTTTCAGAATTACTCCCATTTCGTCTGCCAAGTCAGTCAGACAGCCTAAAGTAGAAATGCCTTTGCCAAATACAATGTCAAATTCGGCAATGCGGAAAGGTGGAGCAACTTTATTTTTAGCAACTTTAACTTTCGTGCGGTTGCCGTATTCTTCGGTACCTTTTTTCAAGCTTTGAATGCGGCGAATGTCGAGCCGCACGCTGGCGTAGAATTTGAGTGCGTTACCGCCGGTTGTGGTTTCCGGGTTGCCGTAAGTTATGCCGATTTTCTGCCGCAATTGGTTGAGGAAGATGACGGTACAGCCGGATTTGCCGATATTGCCGGTGATTTTCCGCAAAGCTTGACTCATCAAGCGCGCTTGCAAACCCATGTGGGAGTCGCCCATGTCGCCTTCGATTTCGGCGCGGGGGACGAGGGCGGCTACGGAGTCAATTACTACGATATCGACGGCGACGGAACGGACGAGTTGATCGACTATTTCTAGGGCCATTTCGCCGGTATCCGGCTGGGAAACTAAGAGATTTTCAATATCGACGCCTAAAGCTGAGGCGTAGGTTGGATCGAGGGCGTGTTCGGCATCGACGAAGGCTGCGATACCGCCGGATTTTTGGACTTCGGCGATCGCGTGGAGAGCTAGAGTGGTTTTACCGGAACTTTCCGGGCCGTAAATTTCAATAACTCGACCTTTTGGCAAACCGCCGCCCAAAGCAATGTCTAGTGTCAGGGCTCCGGTGGGAATGGTTTCTACCCTCATGCGAGTGGAGTCTCCCAATCTGACGATCGCCCCTTTGCCAAAGCTGCGCTCGATTTGGGAGAGTACGGAAGTTAGAGCTTTTTGCTTTTCTGAGTTTTCAGTGGAAGTTTTTATAGACGCTTCTTTTTTTGCCATTTGCGGTACGCGGGTAGACCCCTTGCGGAGCTTGTTGATTAACTGTACAACACGTATGTTAGCAGTTATTTTTGGGGTCTGGAGGTTCTGGGAGCATTTGGTTGAAGATTCTTGATGTTGGGGAGGCCTCGGCCACTCGCCAGCTTTCACAAGGCTCTGATCTATAAGGCATGGGGCATGGGGCATGGGGCATGGGGCATACCTCACTACGCTTGAGAACCGCTATAGTGGGTATCGATCGATCGCCCCTTGAGTGAGGTTTAAGATGATCTACAGTTCCAAATTCCGTGAAGCGTAGCTATCCCGGAGGGAATCGCCACAATTAGGACAAGCATGGGATCTACAACACATCAAGACACATCTGTAAATACCAAAAATTCCCGCTGGTTGATTAACTTATTGGCGATCGGCATTTTATTAGGTATCGGATTTCGGTTTTTTGAGATCGATCGCAAACTGTACTGGCACGACGAAGTTTACACATCAATCCGCGCCGCTGGTTTCACCCGCCAAGAAATTGACGACGAACTATTCCAAAACCGGATTTTTCCCGCACCAGAATTGCAAAAATATCAGCGGATTAAACCCGGAAGTACAGAAGCAGACACAATTCGTTCTTTAGCACTAGAAGACCCGCAGCATCCGCCTTTATACTTTCTCATGGCTCGTTGGTGGATGCAGCAGTTTGGCAGTTCTCTAACAGCATCTCGCAGTTTGCCAGCACTATTGAGTTTGCTGTCGCTGCCTTTGATGTACGCTTTAGCTCAGGAACTTTTCGCCTCGAATTTGGCTGCGTTATTAGCAACAGCACTTTTGGCTTTATCTCCCTTTGACATCTTGTTTGCTCAGACCGCAAGGCAGTACAGTTTGCTGACAGCCACAGTTATTGGGAGCAGTTGGCTGCTGCTGAGAGCAGTGCGGTTGCGGGATTGGCAAAATTGGGTATTTTACTCGTTGGCGATCGCCCTTGGTTTCTACACTCACCCTTTCTTCAGTTTAACACTCATTGGACACGGAGTTTTTATAATTTCTTACTGGTTGTTTGTCAAAAAAACAAAATTGCCCGGTCACGTCACTAATTCTCAATTTTTCTTAGCAGTAACAGCAGCTTTAATATTGTATATCCCCTGGATTTACGTGCTGGCGACCAACCTGGGACGAGCATCAGCTACGACAGATTGGACGCGAGTATCTCCGGGTTGGCTGTATCTTGTCAAATTGTGGACACTCAGCTTTACAGCTTTATTTTTTGACTTCGACTTCGGGTTTGATAATATTTGGACTTATCTGCTGAGATTGCCATTTTTGCTGTTATTTGCGGCAGCCCTTTACACAATCTGCCGCCGCACTAGCAGTTCAACTTGGCTGTTTATTGTAACATCAATTTTTGTACCTTTTTTGCTCCTGGCTTTACCGGATCTCATCCTAGGTGGCAAACGTTCGGCAGTCAGCCGTTATCTGATTTCGTGCTTTCCGGGAGTGCAGCTAGCAGTTGCTTACTTGCTCGCCAGTAACGTGAAAACTCAGCAGCGGTTTTGGCAAGTCATTTTAGCCCTGGTTTTTACAGCAAGTATAGCATCCTGTACTGTCAGCGCTTTTTCTGATACTTGGTGGAGCAAAGACTTGAGCTATTTGAATGCTGAAGTTGCGAAAATTATTAACAAAGAGGCGATAGCTAACCGATCGATTAAAGATACAATTGTAATTAGCGATCGCGGCAACGATTTTACGAACATGGGAGATTTGCTATCTCTGAGTTATTTGCTCGACAAAGACGTGCGGCTGATGCTGATGAGCCAGTCGCCAGAAATCGAGATGCTGAACAAATATTCGGCTCCGCTGGTGTTCCGCCCCTCGGAAAAATTGCGATCGGCTCTCAAGCAAAATCAACGCCGCTTAGAGCCAATATTGCAGTATGCCAGACTTTTTCGAGCGAGGCGAGCTTCTTAGAGCAGATTGAGAGAAATAGACGATCGTCCCCACTAGGGTGCGTCAGTGGATTTTAGATTTTAGATTTTAGATTTATTCCACAAATGAATCTGGGAGATTAAACTTTGGTCTAAAATTTTTGGATATTCACGATAGGATTACGTGGCACGGTATCGGTTTTTGGGCGTGGGCAGAAAAAACTGTTTGAGTGGCCTCAAATATTTCGACTAACGCACCTTAAATCACTATTTTGGCATTTTTGTCAATTCTCCCGGTAAGGTGCGTTAGACAAAAAAGTGTGTGACTTGTCTCAAATATTGGGGCTGACACACCCGACACGATCAGCAATAATTATTTGAATACTTAGGATAAAAAGCAATGCAAGAGTTAAATAATTCATCTTCCGAATCCGCGCAGAAGTTTCGCAATCTTCAGACAGAATTACGCGAGCGTTGGCGAGCGATAGAAGAATTCGACAGCGGAGATTGTGACATTATTATCATTCCTTCTGTCAGCTTAGATCAGCAAGAAATGCGGAAAATTGAGGGTGCTTACCACTACGAAGAGCGACATTTATTTTCATTGATTCGCCTGCGAAATCCCCACACGCGCTTAATTTACATTACCTCGGAACCCTTGCACCCGATGATTGTGGATTATTACCTGCAATTGCTGCCGGGAATTCCGTTTTCTCACGCGCGCGATCGGCTTTTGCTGTTCAGTGCTTACGATGCTTCTGCCAAATCCCTCACCCAGAAAATTTTAGAGCGCCCCCGCTTGATGGAGCGCATTCGTCAAGCAGTACGGCCGAAAAAATCTTATATGGTTTGTTATAACTCGACGCCCTTAGAACGCGAGTTATCTGTTCAATTGGGGATTCCTTTGTGGGCCAGCGATCCCGATCTGTTATACTGGGGAACAAAAAGCGGTAGCAGGCAAATTTTCCAAGAATGTGGCGTGCCTTATCCTGACGGTTCCGAGTTGGTTTGGAATGCGGAAGATTTAGCAGAAGCTGCCGCAGGGTTGTGGGAACGGCAGCCACATTTGCAGCGGATCGTAATTAAGTTAAATGAAGGTTTTTCGGGTGAAGGGAATGCAATTTTAGACCTGAAGTCCCTGGCAGGTAAAGCACATACAGAAAGAGCAAAGGCAATTGGCGATCACTTCCATAATTTACGCTTTCAATCCAAAGGCGAAACCTGGGACAATTTTAGCAGTCGCATTCCCGAATTAGGGGCAATTGCCGAAGCATTTATCGAAGGAGAAGAAAAGTTCTCCCCCAGCGTTCAAGGCAGAATTATTCCCAGCGGCGAAGTAGAAATTCTCTCCACTCACGACCAGATTTTAGGAGGCCCTGACGGCCAAATTTTCTTGGGTTGCCGATTTCCGGCGGACGAATCTTATCGGCTGGCGTTGCAAGAATTGGGATGGAAAGTCGGGCAAAACTTAGCTAAAAAAGGCGCTTTAGAAAGATTTGGAGTAGATTTTCTCGCTGTAAAGCAATCCGACGGAAAATGGGATATTCAAGCAATAGAAATTAACTTACGTAAAGGAGGTACAACTCATCCGTTTATGGCTTTGAAGCTGTTAACAAACGGTCGTTACGAGCGTACTACCGGATTATTTTACAGCCAGCAGGGCCGTCCGAAATATTATGTCGCTTCGGACAATTTGAAAAAAGAGCGCTATCGGGGATTATTACCGAACGATTTGATGGATATTATTGCTGACAATCAACTGCACTTTGACAGCGGTACAGAGACGGGCAGTGTGTTTCATTTAATGGGTTGTTTGTCGGAGTTTGGCAAATTGGGAGTGACGAGTATCGGCAATTCGCCGCAACAAGCTGAGGAGATGTATAACAAAGTTGTGAAAGTTCTCGATCGCGAAACGCCAGGTGATTTTAAATTTTAGATTTTAGATTTTAGAATTGATCCAGCCAGTCAGCTTAGATCCCCGGCTTCTTAAAGAAGTCGGGGATCTAATATCCTTAGCGTTTTGTATAGCAAACGATAAGACGATTAGGATGTTCTTAATCACCTAAATCATTGCTATTATTGAATGGGCTTTTTTGCTTCTTCCTTCTTCCTTCCGTTAGAGCTAATTTTTAGCGGGATAAAGGGGCGTGGGGTCGATCGAGCCTGTGCGGTTGAGCGGCCAAAAACGCACAATTGCCCTACCGATGATATTTTGCTTGGGTACAAAGCCCCAATAATGACTGTCACAGCTTGCGTTGCGGTTGTCGCCGAGCACCAAGTAAGAATTTGGAGCTACAACTACAGGCCCGTAGGGATACTGCGGAATTTCTTCAATATATTTTTCCTGTAGCGGCTGCTTGTTAATAAAAACTTTTCCCTCTTTGACTTCCACACTGTCCCCCGGCAGTCCGATCACTCGCTTGATATAGGCATCTTTGATCGGTGGCGGCTGTCCCGTGCACAAACTAGCCGGGTCAGGAGGCATAAATACGATAATATCTCCTCGCTGGGGCTCTTGGAATCGATAGCTTACCTTATCTATAATTAATCGATCGTTAATTTGTAAGGTTGGGAGCATCGAGCCGGTGGGAATGTAGCGTGCTTCGGCAACCAGGGTGCGGATACCAAAGGCTAAAAATGCTGCTAAGCCGATCGTCTTAATTCCTTCGATCCAAGGATTTTCGGTGTCTTGCGGAGGTTTTTCGTCGGCTGACTTGTCTAGACGAGTCATAGGGTATTGTAGTGACTGAGCTGGATACGAATTATAAACTTAATAATGCTTCCATGCTAGCACGCTGTTTACTGAATTAAGGATATCTTATGACTACCCAATCAAGTTTGTTAATCCGTCGCGCTCGCATTCTTTTGCCCAATGGTGAGTTTTTGGTAGGAGATGTACAAATATGCGATCGCAAAATTGTCAAGGTTGCTGCGGAAATTGTCGAATCTGGCGATCGAGAAATAGATGCGAAAGGCTTAACTCTGTTACCCGGAGTAATTGATCCCCAGGTACACTTCCGGGAACCGGGTTTAGAACACAAGGAAGACTTGTTTACGGCTAGCTGTGCTTGCGCTAAAGGCGGCGTGACATCGTTTCTGGAAATGCCGAATACGCGACCTCTGACCACAACCCAAGCTGCCTTAGATGATAAACTAACTCGCGCTGCCGAGAAGTGTTTGGTGAATTACGGCTTTTTTATTGGTGCAACGCCGGAGAATTTGCCGGATTTGTTGAATGCGAATCCGACGCCGGGAATTAAGGTGTTTATGGGTTCGATGCACGGTCAGTTGTTGGTCGATGGAGAAGCAACTTTAGAGCAGATTTTTGCCAAGGGCGATCGACTAATTGCCGTGCACGCAGAAGACCAAGCTAGAATCAACCAGAGGCGTCAGGAATTTGCCGGAATTTCCGATGTCGCGATTCACTCCCAAATTCAAGACAATCAAGCAGCTTTATTAGCAACTCAGCTAGCATTAAAACTTTCTAACAAATATCAGCGGCGTCTGCACATTCTGCACCTTTCCACGGGGGATGAAGCTGAGTTGTTACGCCAGGAAAAACCGACTTGGGTGACAGCAGAAGTTACGCCACAGCATTTGTTGTTAAATACCAGCGCCTATCAAACAATTGGCAGTTTAGCTCAGATGAATCCGCCTTTGCGCGAACCCCGCGATAACGAAATACTTTGGCAAGCTTTACTCGACGGGGTAATTGATTTTATCGCCACCGACCACGCACCGCATACATTAGCAGAAAAAGCTCAAGAATATCCAAATACGCCGTCGGGAATGCCCGGAGTCGAAACTTCTTTGCCTTTGATGCTGACGCAAGCAGTAGAGGGAAGATGTACAGTGGCGCAAGTTGCTAATTGGATGTCTGCGGCAGTTGCTAAGGCTTATAAGATTCCGAACAAAGGGGCGATTGCTCCGGGTTTTGATGCAGATTTAGTCTTAGTTGATTTGGAGAACTACCGCCCGGTGGTCGGCGCAGAGATGGCGAGTAAGTGCGGCTGGAGTTCCTTTGAAGGTTGGAGTTTGACTGGATGGCCAGTTGTGACTGTTGTTGGAGGAAAAATAGTTTTTGAGAATGGTAAATTGGATACAAATGTGAGGGGAGAAGCCTTGACATTTGACGCTGAGTAAGCATGACTTTAACTCAAGTGTTATAATTGGGTATTCCTGCATCGGAAAGGCGATTTTACCCATGCTTCTCCAAGAACTAGAAACACAACTCCTGGCCTTAACTCCGAGTGAGAAAGCTGAAGCCATCCGGCTTTTAACCCAAAGTTTAAACAATAGCTGGCCAGGAATTACCAAAACTCCCGACGTGTGTGGCGGCGATGCTTGCATTGCCAAAACTAGACTTCCCGTTTGGCTGTTCGTGAGTTTGCGCCGTCAAGGTTCAAGTGATGCTGAACTTCTACAATTTTATCCCCAGTTGAATGCTGCAAACTTAGTAAATGTCTGGACTTATGCTGAGGCTAACTCCGAAGAAATTGAAACAGCACTCGGAGAAGAAGCAGCAGCAATGATGCAGGAAGTATAATTTATGGCACGTCTCTATGCAGATGAACAGTTCCCGTTTCCTGTTGTCGCTTTGCTGCGAAATTTAGGTCACGATGCCCTGACTATTCAAGAGGCAGGAAATGCCGGAGATGATGACCCCGAAGTATTAGCCTTTGCTGTGAATAATGATCGGGCGGTTATGACGCAAAATCGTCGGCATTTCATTCGCTTGCACACTCAACAACCAAATCATGCTGGTATTATCGTATGTACAGATAAAAATCTAGAAAGGTTGGCAACACCCATCAATGATGCTATTGCTGGTGAAGAAACTTTGAGAGGTAAATTGATTCGTGTCAACCGTCCGCATTAAGTTCGCGCTGAGATGTTACACCATTCTCTCTTAACAGGCAAGATGCCTGTTCCACAAAGAGTGAATTTTCTTCTTGTGGAACAGGCATCTTGCCTGTTGAGAAAAGGCTGAGTGAGAATGGTGCAACATCTAAATGAAATCGCCTTTTCTCACTTTTCCCATTGCCAATCCAATAACTCGCCATTACCAATTACTTCAATTTGCCGCCCGTTATCTAGATAAGTCAAATAAATTTGCCAATAATTTTCTGGTTTGTACTGCAATCTTTCCGCCCATTCGATCGCCACAATTCCCAAATCCATTTCTAACCCGTCCCAATAACTTTCTAAGTGCAAAGCCTCCACTTCTTCGGGTTCTAGTCGATATAAATCTAGATGATACAGCGGTACTCGCCCTTCAAAATACTCGTTAATCAGCGTAAAAGTAGGACTTTCGATCGACTCTGAGATTCCTAAACCTTCAGCGATACCTTGAACCAAGGTAGTTTTACCAGCACCTAAATCTCCTTGTAATAAGATTAGAGTGCCGGCGGGGAGCGATCGACCTAACACAACACCAAACTTGCGCGTAGCTTCAGAATCGGGAAGCAAAGTTTTCATTTCAATAATTAGTCATTAGTCATTAGTCATTAGTCATTAGTTACTCGCTTGGGGCTGCTAATAATCAATAACATTAGTCTGCACAGTCAACAGTCAACAGTCAACAGTCAGCAGTCAGCAGCTTAAATGTTTTGCGCGCGGCCGTACCAACGCAGCAACATCCCCGCCAACCTTTGCGAATTGTGGCGAATTAAACCCGTATTTTTATCTTCATCCATCACATTTGCGATGACAATTCGCCGCCCCAATTGCGTTACGGCTTCTCGATCGAGCACAACCGGATAAGAATCCTCCTGAGAATAGCGGATCAAAGCCTTTGCAGAAGGGACTTTGCCTTGAACTACTACAGCATCGAACAGCGGCCGGCCGCAAGCGCGGTCGATCGCCCGAATGTGGTCTGCAACACTGTATCCGTCAGTTTCCCCCGGCTGAGTCATAATATTGCACACATAAATGCGCGGAACTTCGCTGTTGGCGATCGCATCAGCAATTTCCGGCACCAACAAGTTCGGAATGACACTCGTATAAAGACTCCCCGGCCCAATAATAATAAAATCCGCTTCCCGAAGACATTCCACAGCCCTAGGTAATGCCGGAGGATTAGCAGGATTACAGCCTATTTTGAGGATTTGCCCGTTTGCTTTTGTAATGCTGGACTCCCCCTCAATCCTGCGGCCGTCAGCGAGTTCTGCCCACAAAGAAACGTCGCTCAGAGTAGCCGGCAGCACTTCTCCCCTCACTGCTAAAACTTTAGAACTCGCGGCGATCGCCTGTTCCAAATCTCCAGCAATATCGCTCATCGCCGTCAAAAACAAATTCCCAAAACTGTGACCCACCAAACCGTCACCAGCCCGGAAACGATATTGAAATAACTCAGTCAATAACTTTTCCTCATCTGCCAAAGCAGCCAAACAATTGCGAATGTCTCCCGGCGGCAATACCCCAATTTCCCGCCGCAGCCGCCCGGAAGACCCGCCATCATCCGCCACCGTGACAATAGCAGTGATTTTAGCACTGTAATCCTTCAATCCCCTGAGCAAATTGGAAAGGCCCGTACCGCCCCCAATTGCCACAATTTTCGGGCCGCGGTGCAAGCGGCGGTGGTTGAGGAGTCGATCGACCAATTCCTCATTCCCTTCGGGCATCAGCACTTGAGTAATAGAGTTCAAACTGCGAGTTTGTCCCCACAGAATTAACAAAATCCCGCCAGCAATGATGATCGGGCCCGACACGTAATTGGGAATAACTTCCGCAATCCACGCCAAAAAATTTCTCAATAATTGCAATAAGAAGAAAATGGGAGTCATCCCAGTCCAAATCGCTAAACCCAAAGTGGCAAGTACCACGCCGCTGGCACTAATCAGCAGCCACCGTTTCACTAGCAGTCCGGGGGCTAACCACTTAAACCACTGGTGAACTCGCCCGTTCCGCAAAGAAGGGGGGTAAGGATTTCTGGATTGGGCAAAAACCTGCTTGGCTTTAGCCAAGACGCGGAGGGCTTTAGGAAGTGAACTAATTGACATGGTTAATTAGTCTTAAGGGTATTGGAACAGCTCGAGCTGACAAATTTACAATACAAGAGAGTTTTGATTCTGGCAGTCAATTTAAGTAATTAGTGATTAGTTATAAGTCATGAGTCATTAGGTAGACTGAGGACTGAGGACTGACAACTTATTGATAACATCCTATGGCTGAGCCACTAATCGAACTCAAGGGGGTAAGTAAGTCCTTCGGTCAGAACCCGATCCTCGATCGAGTCGATCTGAGGATTTATCGGGGAGAAGCCCTGGCAATTATTGGCCCTTCCGGGACGGGGAAATCTACGATTCTGCGGATAATTGCGGGTTTGTTGGCCCCGGATGCCGGTGAGGTTTTTGTTCAGGGACAGCGCAGGGTCGGATGGGTGGACGACGTGGCAGATCCGATCGGAATTGGGATGGTGTTTCAGCAAGCGGCTTTGTTTGATTCGCTGACGGTGGAGGAGAATGTCGGTTTTTTACTTTACCAGCATTCTAAGCTCCCGCGCCGCCGCATTCGGGAATTGGTACAGGAAAAGTTGGAGATGGTGGGTTTGCCGCGAATTGGCGAACGCTATCCGGCGCAGTTGTCTGGGGGAATGAGGAAGCGGGTAAGTTTTGCCCGCGCTATCATGGCGAATCCTGATAATGACAGGGATAATCCAGAGGTTTTACTGTACGACGAACCGACGGCGGGTTTAGATCCGATCGCTTCGACGGTAATTGAAGATTTAATCCGCGACTTGCAGGCAGCCCAAGGTGTTTGCAGCACTTATGCGATCGTCACTCACCAAGACAGTACCATCCGCCGCACTGCCGATCGCATCGTATTTCTCTATCGAGGCAAAGTGCAGTGGGAGGGAACTGTCAATGACATTGCATCGACAGATAATTTACTTATCCGACAATTTTTTAGTGGCAGTGTTACTGGGCCAATTCAAGCGCTGGGATAGTCAATTGTCAGTTGTCAGTTGGCCGTTGTCAGTTGGCCGTGGTCAATGGTTTGTCTTGTTGGGAGATAGTATATGTCACAAACAAACTTTCAGAAGTTAGATGTTTATAAATTAGCTGAAAAATTAGCTGATGAAATTTGGAATATTGTTATCAAATGGGACGCACTAGCAAAAGATACGGTCGGCAAGCAAATTATTCGATCTGCTGATAGTATTGGTGCTAATATTGCTGAAGGAGATGGTCGAGGTAGCTATCAGGATCATCGGCGATTTATCAAGATTGCCAGAGGTTCTTTATATGAAACAAAGCACTGGTTGAGACGGGCTTATACTAGGCAACTACTAACAAGTACGCAAGTAGAAACACTCAAGCCAATTATTGACGAACTGTCGCCAAGGCTAAACGCCTATCTAAAATCTATAGGCAACACATCAGACAAAAATTAACAACTGCCAACTATCAACTGCCAACTGCCAACTGCTAACTATCAACTGCCAACTGCCAACTGCCAACTATCAACTGCCAACTGCCAACTGCCAACTGCCAACTGACTAAAGAGGTAATATGCAATCGCGAACTGTAAGAGAAGGTTCTGTCGGGTTCTTAATTTTAGTAGGAATCGGTTTATTTGGCGGCTTAGTGCTCTGGCTGCGGGGCGTGCAAATAGGGAACCGCAGCTACAAATTCGCCGTAGAATTTGGCAGCGCCCAAGGAATGCAAATAGGCACGCCCATCAGGTATCGTGGGGTTGCAGTCGGTAAAATTACCGCCCTCCAACCGGGTTCCAACGGCGTAGACGTGACGCTGGAGATTGCCCCCGGAACTTTAGTGATTCCCAGGGATGTTACGATCGAAGCGAATAAATCGGGTTTAATTGGCGAATCGTCGATCGACATTACCCCCAACTCGATTTTGCCAGAATCATTACTTACCGCCAATCCCGCTAGTGCCGACTGTCCCCCAGAGATTATCTGCCAAAATTCGCGCTTAAAAGGTCAAGCTGGTGTCACTATCGACGAACTAATTAAATCCACAGTCCGCCTAGCTAATTTCTACACTGACCCCGCCCTGTTTAACAATATTAAATCTCTTGCAGAAAATACAGCCAACACAGCTAAAGGTGCAGCTAAACTCACTCAAGATTTATCGAATTTAACTCAAACTGCCCAAGCGGAAATAAAAACTTTAAATCAATCTGTAAGGGGAGACATTGGGAGTTTAAATCAATCTGTCAAAACTGAAATAGCAAGTTTAAATCAATCATTAAAGGGGGAAGCAAGCAGTTTGAATCAATCATTAAAGGGAGAAGCAAGCACCTTAAATCAATCGCTCAAGACGGAAATATCAGCAGCCGCCGCTGATGTTTCTAAAGTAGCAGCTACGGCGGATACTTCCACAAAAGCCGTATCTGCATCTGTAATAAGTTCGGCTAATTCAGTAAGTCAAGCAGCCAATCAAGTTACCTTAACAGCCAACCAACTCAATTCTTTAGTAACAACCAACCGCGCCAGTTTAGTCTCAACTCTGAATAACATCAATCAAAGCAGCCAGGAACTGCGGGTAGCTGTCAGTAGTTTGAGTCCGACAATTAATCGCATCAACCAAGGACAATTGCTGAACAATTTAGAAGTTTTATCAGCGAATGCTGCCCAAGCTTCTAGTAATTTGCGAGATTTATCCAGCCAGGTAAACAATCCCGCCACTTTGCTATTATTGCAGCAAACTCTAGATTCTGCACGAGCTACATTTCAGAACGTGCAAAAAATTACTTCCGACGTGGATGATTTGACGGGAGATCCCGCTTTTCGCAACAACATTCGCAGGTTATTCAACGGATTGGGAGGCTTATTGGGTTCGACAGAACAACTGCGACAGCAAGTTAAAGTGACTCAAACATTAGCTCCTCTTTCTGAGAAAGTAAATGCGAGTAAAACTGCCAGAAGTTTATCAGTAGAGCCTGTATTTCCTCGCTTGCAAAAACAGCCCAAGTTGCCTGTTATACCTTCTCAAACTGGAACGTCAGCAGAAGCAGTCGCTCCCTAAAATACCCCTTAAAACAGGCTATAATTGAATAACCGCAATTATTGCAAGGTTGGCGAGTTGCTTTAGTTAGTAAGGTGCGCCTTTCGCACCCCGGTTACAGCTAGTTAATAAGGTGGAAATTTCGCACCCTGGCATTAAAATTATTGTCCAAATCCTATTAATAAAAAACTCTTTCACTCAAAACAAGGAAAACCAATGACGCAAACATTATCGAAATCGGTCGAAACCAAAACCCAGTATACTGTAACTTGGGAAAAATTGCCAGATGACTTTAAATTGCCAGACGATCCCGTGGAAAATATCGATCAACCACTTTTAGCGGCAGCCCTGCGAGAAGCCTTGGATCTCGCAGGATTTATCCTAGCTTCAATGCTGATAGCTTCCAATTTTGGACTGTGTGCCAAAGTTAACGACAAAACAGTAGTAAAAGCACCCGATTGGGTGTACGTTCCCTCGGTATTGCCAGCAGAACCAGGAGAAGTTCGCCGCAGTTATACGCGCAATGCTGAGGGAGAAGTACCTGCTGTAGTGATGGAATTTTTATCGGATACTGACGGCAGTGAATATTCAAATAAACCGACATATCCTTACGGAAAATGGCGGTTTTATGAGCGAATTTTGCAAGTACCGATTTATGTAATTTTTGAACCTAAATCGGGAGTATTGGAAGTGTACAGACTCTCGACTGCTGGAGAATACGAACTGCAAGAACCGGATGCTAATCAGCGATTCTGGATAGAGTCAATGGGTTTATTTCTGGGGGTTTGGGAAGGTGAAAAATCTCAGAGAACGGGTTATTGGTTGCGCTGGTGGGATGAGAATGGCAATTTGCTGCTGTGGGGTGCCGAACGGGTGGAAGAGGAACGCCAGCGCGCCGAAGAGGAACGCCATAGGGCCGAAGAGGAACGCCAGAGGGCCGATCGACTAACGGCATACTTGAGAAGTCAGGGTATCGATCCTGATGGCATTTGAAGGTGTGGGAGGTCGATCGAACAAAAGTTAATAAAATTGAGAAAACAGTTGCGATCTCAAAAGCTTAATCTAAAAAAAGGATAAGGAGAAAATATGACACAAACAGCAGTCAAAAACTCTGTCACCGATAGTTGCCTGACTCTAAGAGGAGTGAGTTGGTCGCAATTTGAATCGCTAGAAGCCGCTTTTGAGTCTGTCGGCGGTATCAAATTTGCTTACTTAGATGGAATTTTAGAAATTATGACAGTTAGCCCCGAACATGAAGAGACAAAGGGTACTATCAGGGCTTTATTAGAAGCATACCTGAGAGAGAAGGGGATCCGGTTTTATATCAAGGGCGGGCCGACTTTGGGTAGTAAAGAACTGGGGGCGAGAAAGGAGCCTGATGAATCGTATAATTTGCAGACTAAAAAGGCAATTCCCGATTTGGCGATCGAAGTTGTATTCACCAGCGGTGGCATCGATAAACTTCAACTATACAAGCGGTTGGGCATACCTGAAGTTTGGTTTTGGGAAGATGGAGTGCTGAGTATCTATTATTTGAGGGAGGAGTACGAAAAAGTCGATCGCAGTGAGTTGTTACCGGAGTTAGACATTGCTTTGTTAGTGAGATATGTAACTTACTTCGATCAATATGATGCTGTTACTGAATTTATCAAGGCTTTGCGGGAATAAGATGAATTTAAAAGTGCGATCGATGGGGATTTGTCGTCAAAAATAGATAATAAGCTGTCGCGCATTTAAATTCTATATTCTGGGCGGGCTAGAAGCCCAACCCCTACTCCCCACAAGAGTTTGATTGTTTTTTGACATATAATTTAAATGCAGAACAGCTTACCAGAACCCCGACTTCTTGAACAAGGCGAGGCTCTCAAGCACGAGATAGTTTTACATTTAATTAAATTAACCTACTTATACCAATTCACTATGAAGATACACTAAATGAGGCTGATGTCTTTCTGGTTGGAACTATATCCTTAGCGTTATATTAAATGCAGCTTCATAGTGAATTGGTATTAGTTGCCGAAAACAAGTTTATAATAGATATACAACTCACAGGAAGCACGACCATGACAGCAGTCGTTCCCACCCTCAAAACTTCTGAAATCGTATACCCTAGCGCTGATGGAGAACCACTGGCAGAAACTTACGACCATCTTTACGCAATTTTAACCACTTTAGAAGTCTTAAAACAATACCTCGCCGACCGTCGAGCTACTGTTTTAGCAAACCAATTTTTATACTACGCTCAAGGTTTCCCAAAAGTCCGTGTAGCACCAGACGTGATGGTGATTTTTGATGTAGAACCTGGTGGCAGAGATAATTACAAAATCTGGGAAGAAGGGCAAGTGCCGAAAGTGATTATTGAAATTACATCACCTGGTACAAAGTCGGAAGATCAAAATAATAAAAAAGACTTGTACGAAAGGTTAGAAGTTCAGGAATACTGGGTGTTTGACCCCAGAGGTGAATGGATTCCCGAACAATTGCGGGGGTATCGACTGGGAGTAGAGGGGCAGGGCTGTTTCATTCTCTTGTAGGGGCAATCCCCCCGTGGTTGCCCCGATATCTGAAACCCCGACCCGCTCGTCTATGGGCTGGGCGGGCACGGGGGCACCGCCCCTACAAAACCCGGGTTTTTCTGAGAATGAAACAGCCCTGAGTAGAGGGGTATCAATTAATTAGAGAGAATCGCAGCGAAGTATTGCAACTGCGGTTAGAAATATAGGGAAAACTGCTTGGGTTTTATCTGGAAGATAATGGAGAGAAATTATTGATTCCCGATGAATTGGCTTCAGCTTTAAAAGCGGAACGGCAACGTGCTGAAGCGGAAAGTCAACGTGCTGAAGCGGAAAGTCAACGGGCTGCTGAACTCGAATCTTTGCTAGCGCGGTATCGAGAGCAGTTTGGACAATTGCCACAAGATAATGGCTAAAGAAATAAAAGTGCGATCGCGCTTCACCGATCTCGATCGCCCGCGTGTTATTGTTACCTAAATGTCGTTGACAAATCTGAGATTTTGTGTAGCGCCTAGAAGTGGTTTCAAATTTTAAATGGCGAAGGGCGATCGTTTTGCGATCGAACTTGGGCATTCTAGAGATAGGTGCGAGTGCGAGTACCGGGAAAACAGCGACACCAAAAGTTAGCAATGGAAAGTACACAGAAAAAATCTAGTGATAGTCGGGTTCATCGGAGCGATCGAACTAAGCAGATTTTTGCGTTAGTATCAATGGTTTCGTTTGGTGGTTCGGCGATTTTTGGTATTTTCAGTCTGTTCAGCAGCGGTTTGAGCAGCCAGCACCAACAAAAGCCGACGCCTGTGGCTGTTTCCCAGGAGTCTTTGCTAGCGGCGCAGGAACGGGGATATGAGACGGTTTTGCAGCGAGAACCGCAGAATCAGACGGCTCTGGAGGGGTTGGCAAATGTGCGGTTGCAGATGAATAATAAGGTGGGGGCGATCGAGCCTTTGGAGAAGTTGGTCAAGCTAAATCCCGATCGGGCGGATTATAAGGTATTGTTGGGGCAGGTGAAGGGGAAGTAGTAGGCGATCGGTCAATTTTGTTAGTAAAATAGATTGAAAATCATTAAATTGTATGTAGCTTCCTAATTTAAATACCCGACTTAGTTTCACAAAACGAAGGATTGAATATGGGCATAGTACGCATGGGACCACCAATAGAAATCATCTCCCAACTCAAAGAAGCTTACGGGATTAATAATTTTATTGAAACAGGAACTTATCAAGGCCATACAGCATACTGGGCTAGCCAAGTATTTGAACAAGTTTTTACAATAGAGTATTCTCAAGACCTTTATCAAAAAGTTACTGAAAAATACGGTCATATCACAAACATAGAATTTTTGTACGGTGATACCAGAAACCTTATTGACAATACAGTATCACAACTTCAAAGCCCAAGTTTATTCTGGCTAGACGCTCATTGGAGCGGAGGGCAAACTTATGGGGAAAGCGACGAGTGCCCCTTGCTAGCAGAAATCGAAATAATCAACCGCTCCGATTGCGAACACTTTATTTTAATTGATGATGCCCGATTGTTTTTATCTCCTCCACCGCCGCCCCATTTACCTCAATATTGGCCGGATATTAGCGCAGTATTAAATTTGTTGAATTCAGGAAAAAACAGCAGGCATATTGTAATTATTGATGATGTTATTATTGCTGTCCCGGCGCTGGCAAAAGAAGTAATTGTTCTGTATTGCCAAGATTTGCTCACAACTTTAGGCAATACAGGCAGCGGGAAACAGGAACAAAATCATCAAAGCACAGGGGTGTCTGCTAATAATATTAATCAGGTAGAGTCTATCAATAACTATGAATTAAAGATTATAGAAAATTTTATTGCTTCCGGTAATGTCGTTTTCGATATTGGCGCAAACATAGGTAGCTGGACAAATCAAGTATTAAACATATGCCCCGACGTTCAAATCCATTTGTTTGAGCCAGCACCGCCTATATATCAAACACTTCTACAAAACCTGGCTGAACCGATTAAAAGCGGTCAACTTGTGTTAAACAACTTGGCAATAGCACACCAACCGGAAATCAGGGAATTTTATTACTACGATAAATTTTCTGGATGGAGTACATTTCACCGCCGATTTGAAATCGAAAAACAATATAATATTCAGTCGCCTCAGCCATTTCAGATTTTAACAGCTACCCTTGATGATTATGTCCAAACAAGGGGCATAAAGCGAATTAATTTCTTAAAAATTGATACAGAAGGCGGCGAACTAGAGGTTCTTCGCGGAGCAACTAGCCTCTTGCAAAAAGGCAAAGTTGATTATATTCAGTTTGAGTATGGCGGAACATTTGTTGATGCTAACATCACATTCAAACAAGTATTCGAGCATTTACAAAAATTTCGTTATACAATCTTTAAAATACTGCCCCATGCTTTACAACCTTTACCCGATTTTTTACCCGAATATGAGAATTACGAGTATAGCAACTTTTTAGCGGTGAACGAGAGGTTCACAGCTTTGATTTTTAGTGAAGCACCAAATCTGCTCGATTTGCAGCAGCTTTGCGGAAAACATTCTGTTGCACCGCGCGGGATTATTCACATTGGGGCACACGAAGGCAAGGAAATTGCAAGATACCGAGCAATGGGGGTGCAAAGGGTACTGTTTGTTGAAGCCAATCCTGCTGTCTTTGAACGTTTGAAAACGAATATAGCGGGTTTTCCTCACGTGCTAGCGGTGAATTGTGCAGTTAGCAACATCAACGGCACAAGCACATTGTATGTAACTTCTATGGATCAAAGCAGTTCTATCTTACCATTGAAGGATCATCAAAAGTTTTATCCAGAAATCAAGGAAGTTGAGCGTGTAGTTGTGGAGTCGAGAACTCTGGATACACTTCTAGAAGAACTTCAAATTAATCCCGCAGATTTTAATATCTTAAACATTGACATTCAAGGTGCAGAGTTGTTGGCTTTGCAGGGAGCAACAAATGTTCTCAGATACATAGAAGCAATAAACACAGAAGTAAATTATGAAGAACTGTATGAAGGCTGCGCTTTAATTGACGAAATCGATGATTTTCTGGAGATGTGCGGTTTCGATCGCGCTGCAACTGCAACACCGTTCCATCCATCTTGGGGCGATGCCTTTTATGTGAAAAAGCCGGTAATTACAATGTCCACGCTTGGCAGAAACGGGCGCTTTGCCAATCAAATATTTCAGTATGCTTTCTTGACAATATACGCAAAAGAACATAATTTGAGAGTAGAGACACCAGCCTGGATTGGTCAGGCTCTCTTTGGTTGCAAAGATCAGCCAATTTCTCAGGAGTTACCTGTAGTTAGCGAAGAAACTAATAACCTTTTAGAAGCTCGCATACCAAAAGCCAAAGAAACCTTCAAAAATGTGGATTTTTGGGGTTACTTTCAGTACCATACAAAGTATTATGCACCGCACAAGGAGTATTTCAGATCGCTGTTCAAATCGGTGCCGACAATAGAAACTAAAATGAAGGAGGCCTTGGATTGTTTGCGATCGCGTGGCAAAACAATCGTCGGTTTGCATTTGCGGCGGGGAGACTACGGCTACAGCGATTTCTTCATCGCACCGAGCGAATGGTACAGAGAATGGCTAAAAGGTTTGTGGGAAACCCTTGATGAACCCATACTATTTATTGCCAGCGATGAACCGGAAAAAGTTTTAAGTGATTTTGAGGAGTATAATCCCATCACGACCAAAGATTTAGGTTTGGAGTTACCGGAAGCAGAATTTTATCCAGATTTTTATTTATTGAGCCAGTGCGATATTGTAGCAATTTCAAATAGCTCATTTTCCTTTGCAGCTTGTATGCTCAATGAAAAAGGCAAATTTTTCTTTCGTCCGCACTTGTCGGCTCAAAAACTCATTCCTTTCGATCCGTGGAATAGCGAACCAATTTTGCGGAATCTCAACGTTATCGGCTATACTAACGAAATTAACCCCGACGAATTAATAACAACTGCGAAAACAATTAATGTTGACTTGATTGAAGAAACGCTCCAGGATTTAAACCTCAGAGAACTTAATTTAATCATTTTCCCAAATTGGCATCAGTCAGAAGACTCTCTCTCTGGCGAGTTGTCAGGAGTCATCAAAGCTGTTTTGGCTCATCGCGATCGCGATCGCATCACTCTACTGATAGACAGTAGCGAGATTGATGAAGAGGATGCTAACCTTATTTTGTGCAATGTTACCATGACTTTGCTGCTGGAAGAGGATTTAGATGTTGGCGAGGTGCCGGAAATTACCTTAATCGGACAGATGAGCGAAATACAATGGGAAATTCTTTGGCCCCGTCTCCGCGCTCGCATTGTATTAGAGCAAGAAAATAAACAGATGGCACACAGAGCAGGTAACTTACCGCATTCTAAAATAGAAAACTTCGCAAATATCAAATTATAAAAAGTAAGTTTAAGTGAGTGCAACTATGAACAATAATGTTTTTCAATCGTCGTTCAACAGGATAATTCCACCTGAGATTAAAAATGATGAATTTTATCTGGCTATTCAAAGGATTGTTCAGAACGAAGATATTAAAACAGTCTTAGAAATTGGCTCGTCATCGGGAGAAGGAAGTACAGAGGCATTGGTGACAGGGATTCGGCCAAATCCGAACAACCCAACGCTATTCTGTATAGAAATTTCACAACCTCGCTTTGCTGAACTCAAAAAGAGATATGCTAATGATGATTTTGTCAAGTGCTACAACGTCTCTACTGTTTCTTTAGAAGAATTTCCCGATGAAGAAGAAGTTATTAACTTCTACAACAACATTAATACAGGTTTAAGAGGTTACCCACTCGCACAGGTAATAGATTGGCTGCGAGATAATATAAAATATGTTGAAGAATCCGGGGTTGAGCAGAACGGCATCAAAAAAATAAAGCAAGAAAATAACATCGATATTTTTGATGTAGTGATAATAGACGGCTCTGAATTTACGGGACGAGGGGAACTCGACGAAATATATGGAGCCAAGTTTATTATGCTTGACGACATCGATACGTTTAAGAACTATCAGAATCATTGCAGATTACTTTCAGATTCCAACTATGTACTGGTAGAGCAAAATCTATTTTTGCGTCACGGTTATTCGGTTTTCAAGAAGACTGAAGCAACCGAAAAAAATCGCCAAGTTTCCGATATGCCCCTCCATTTTTTCACAATCGTTCTCAATGGACAACCGTTTATTCGTTACCATATCCAAGTTTTAAAAGAGTTACCTTTTCAGTGGCACTGGCATATTGTTGAGGGTGTAGCAGACTTGAAGCACGATACAGCTTGGTCTTTAAACTCAGGGGGAAAAATTGCGGACGAAATTCACAACAACGGACGCAGTAATGACGGAACTGCTGAGTACATTGACGAACTGGCAAGACAATACCCTGAAAACGTTACAGTATATCGCAAACCGGCAGGTGTTTTCTGGGATGGAAAACGCGAAATGACGAATGCGCCATTGACAAACATTAGAGAGGAATGTTTGCTGTGGCAATTGGATGTAGATGAACTGTGGACAGCCGAGCAAATTTGTACTGCGTGGCAGATGTTTATCAATCATCCTGAAAAAACAGCAGCTTTCTACTGGTGCTGGTATTTTGTTGGAGAAAATCTGGTTATTAGCACTCGCAATTGTTATGCTCAGAATCCTCAACAAGATTGGTTGCGTACTTGGAGATTTAGGCCGGGAGCATTTTGGGTCGCACACGAACCCCCAATATTAGCGGAACCCAATCCTGACGGTTGGCGCGATGTGGCTGCGGTCAATCCTTTTTTACACGAAGAAACTGAAGAAGCCGGGCTAATTTTTCAACATTTCGCTTACGCCACAATAGAACAGTTGCGTTTTAAAGAGGAATACTACGGTTATGCTAATGCTGTTGCTAAATGGACCCAGTTGCAGCGGCAAACGAGATTCCCGGTTTGCTTGAGTCAGTATTTTCCGTGGGTTAAAGATTTAACGGCGGTCGATACTGCAAAGGCTTGTGACATTCAGCCGATCGCGCTGAAAGAAAAAGATAGCAATACCTGGAAGTTTGTACAAATACCTCAGCAACAAAAGTCTGCCAAACCTCAAAAGCCATTTCCCCAAATAATTGTAGACGGCGTATTTTTTCAGCGCTATAAAACTGGAATTGCTCGGGTATGGAAATCTCTCTTAGAAGAATGGGTAGAAAACGGTTTTTCCGAACACGTAGTTGTTATTGACAGAACGGGAACAGTGCCGGAAATTCCCGGCATCCAGTACCGTCCTTTGCCTGCTTACAACTATGACACAGTGGATGCCGATCGCGCAATGCTACAGCAAGTTTGTGACGAACAGAGTGCAGACTTATTTATCTCGACTTACTACACAACTCCCCTATCAACTCCCTCTGCATTCATAGCGTATGACATGATTCCAGAAGTTGAAGGAGTAAATTTAAGTACACCGATGTGGCGTGAAAAGCATTTCGGGATTCGCCACGCATCTGCATACATCGCAATTTCCGAAAATACAGCCCGTGACTTAGTAAAGTTTTTTCCAGATATTGCCTCAGATTCAGTAACTGTAGCTCATTGCGGAGTTAACAGTAAATTTTCACCAGCGAGTCGAGAGGCAGTTAATCATTTTAAAAACAAGTACGGTATATCAAAGCCATACTTTCTTTTGATCGGGCCTGGAATCGGCTATAAGAATGGAACTTTGTTTTTCCAGGCTTTTGCTCAACTTGAAAGCAGACAAGGGTTTGAAATTGTCTGTACGGGTAGTGATTTGTTATTAGATACAAAGTTTAGAGACTATACATCAGGTTGTGCGGTGCATATTGTACTGCAACTGAGTGATGAAGAGTTGATAGCTGCTTATTCCGGTGCTGTTGCACTGGTTTATCCGTCGAAGTATGAAGGTTTTGGTTTGCCGGTGCTGGAGGCGATCGCTTGTGGATGTCCAGTCATTACTTGTGCAAATGCGTCTATACCTGAAGTCGCAGGGAAAGCAGCATTATATGTTAACGATGCTGATGTTAGCGAACTGGCAAATGCGCTTTGCGAAGTGCAAAAGCCGGATGTTCGCAAGGCTTTAATTGCCGCCGGACTCAAACAAGCGCAAAATTTCTCGTGGTCGAAAATGGCGAAAACGGTGAGTTTGGCTTTGATAGATGCAGCATTCTTGCCTTTAAAGCTGCAGTCAATCAATTTAATCGTTTTCCCAAATTGGCTAGCCTCAGAAGAGACGATTTGCGAAGAATTTACACAAGTTATCAGGGCGATCGCCTTTCACCCCGATCGAATGAAGATGACATTACTTGTAGATACTGGCAACATTTCTAACGAGGATGCAAATCTGATTTTATCCAGTGTCACTATGAATCTGCTGATAGAAGAAGATTTGGACGTTACTGAGTGTGCCGAAATTTCCTTGGTAGGACAACTGCAGGAAAAACAGCGGGAAGCGCTGTTGAGTCGCATCCAGGGTAGACTTGTCTTAGAGAACGAAAATAAACAGGCGATCGCAGCAGCCAAAGCAGAAAATCTTCCCTGCTGCGATCTCGCTAGCTTCAGTCGCAAGCGAGCCGTCCAATCAGAAACAGGAGATTGGCAGTTCATATTACCAGAAAGTTTATTTCTCAGAATTTCTCAAAGACAAAATAATTTTAACGAAAAAAAGCCCGCCCTTTTCTACTTAGAATACCTCCAAAGAAACTGTCCGACTATCGATTTAGATACCTTGTCGCGCGTAGCTTCAAGTATTGAAAATACATCTTGGGACGAACCTGTATCAGCAACGGATTTAAACAATTTTGCTGTAGTCGCCTTGATAGAAGCAGAGCAGTGCCAGGAATCATCCCTCAAAGAAATATATATCAATACAGCTTTAGAAGCCTTAAAGAGTGCAGTAGATTTATACAATCATCCACTCTGTGCAGCTCATTTTGCCCTAGTTCTTGCCCTGACTGGAGAATCCGATGAAGCAATTAAAGAAGCTTTTCATTTTTTGGTATCCCTTGATATTCAGCAGTCTGCTGGTGGCTCACTAGAAAAAATTCCTCCAGCTCTTGTTTATCTGCCACCGACGGGTAGTAGTTTGAAGACGTACCAAGCAGAACAGCTAACTCAAATTTTACAAGCCGAAGACGCTCGCCGTCAATCGATATTATTGTTAATTGAAGCCCTAGGTCGATCGCAGATGATTTCTTACAATGAATTCGGAATGAGGCTGCTGCACCTAACGGCTCAAGTTTTACCAGATTCGGGTTCCATAAATTTAAAAATAGGAGTATACAGTCTGCTAAACGATCAATCGGAAGGAGTCATGTATTTGCACCGTGCCAAACAAATTTGCTCGGATTCCGCACCCGTGCTGCAAGCTCTATACATCGCCTGTAAAGATTTAGGGCAGATAGAATATGCCCAGCAATGGCTAAATTTTGCGAGAGAATTGGGTCAACAGCATCCCAATTCTCTAGAGTGGAGATGGACTGACTTAGAAGTTAACAGTCCCTTCACTTACGTGCCTTTTGAAACTCAACTTTTATTAGCAGTTGAACCGAGGTTTTACGGTTGTATAACCAGCAGCGTATTGATTGCCGAAAAAGACTGGTTTGAAAAAGAAATGGAATTTTGGCGCAGTGCGATCGCACCAGGCATGACTGTTATCGATGTGGGTGCTAATGTAGGAGTTTACACCTTTAGCGCTGCTCTCCGGGTCGGTTCCCAAGGCCACGTGCTGGCAGTAGAGCCTTTTTCTGGCTGCGTTAGCTATTTGCAAGAAACCTGTAGAATAAATCATCTAAACTGGGTGAAAGTTTGTGCCGGTGCTGCCAGCGAGCGCTCTGGAACAGTTCGCTTATCTCTTTCCCCTGCCAGTGAATTAAACAAAATCGCCACTGGCGAAGCTGTCGCAGAAATGCAGCCAGACTCTTTTGAAGAAGTCACCTGCTTTACTCTAGACAGCTTGATTGAGCAGGAAAACTTGAGCCGAGTAGATTTCCTCAAAATAGATGTTGAAGGGTACGAACTGTCAGTATTTGCCGGCAGCGACAGAATATTATGTGAATTTGCTCCCGTCATTATGTATGAAAATATTGTTGCCGGAAGTAAAGACAGCAATTTACCTGTTGCTGACTACCTTAGAGGGAAAGGATATCGATTATTCCGCTATCAACCTTACCTGCAGAAACTAATTCCTGTAAACTCCGCCGAAGATTTGCACGGAAATATGAATATAATTGCTTTACCCCCAAATCAAAGTTACCTATTGACTCAAGAATATTTTTTTGTGGAGAAATAAGAGGATACTTTGATTATGACATTTTTTATTGAAAGCTTAAAGAAAAGCGGTCATTTAGAACAACTACACATGACAGTTTGTAATGTTGGCTGTCGTAAATTAACAAGCCAAGATGACTATGGCAGCCAGGGATGGAATATTTTTGCACCTCGGCTGACTATTTACGGTTTTGATGCAGATGCCGATGCTTGCGAAGTGGCCAATGCTGACCTTGAAGCACGACAAGTCAATTGGACTGAAAAACATATTCCTTTAGCCTTAGCAAAGTCTGTAGGTGAATCTACACTTTATGTCACACAACATCCCATGTGCAGTTCGCTTTATCCACCGAATGAACCTTACTTGGAGCGTTTTTCAGGACTACCCGAACTTGTGAACTTAGATTTTTGTATAGAACTTGAAACCACCACTTTAGATGAGTTCTGCCAGCAGGAAGGAATTGATGAAATAGATTTCCTGCAAATTGATGTTCAAGGTGCCGAACTTTTGGTATTAGAAGGTGCAGGAGAAATTTTAAAACAAAGTATTCTAGCTGTTCAAGTTGAAGTCTCGTTTTCTAATTTATACTTAAATCAACCTTTGTTTGCAGATGTAGATATCTATCTCAGGAACCAAGGTTTTACACTCTTTGACTTAACAGGTGCTCGCCGTTTCCGCAGCCATTCCCCTATTGGTTCAACACTCCGCGGCGGACAATTACTGTGGGGAGATGCGTTTTACTTCCGCGATTTAATTGGAAAAGAAATAGATCAAAATATGACAAAACCTGAGAATATTCTTAAATTGGCTTGCATTGCCGATATTATGAATTTCCCGGACTACGCTTTAGAATTATTGGAATATCTGACTTTGCAACATGGCAGTAACCCCCAATATAACTTTGCCAACAATATCATTGAGGGCCTAGCTCAATTTCCCGAGCTAGTCAAGCAGGGACTAGGTTCCCTGTCTATCGTTGCTAGAATTCGGGATTATATTAGTGATTGTGATATTGACTCGTTTGAGAGTATAGCTTAATAAGGCTAACTTTGGAGATAAATTTGCCACATCTGCTCATAAGCTTTTTCCATTTCGCGAGTAAACTTCTGGGCATTCCACAGTGGAGCAGTTTGCCTTGACTGCCGCAGTTTCCACGAAATTTGTTGCCGCAAAGCAGCATCTTTCCCTAAGCGAATTCCCCATTCCACATATTCTTCATCAGTCCAAGCAATTCCCTCTGTTACCCCTGCATTCATCATCATAGTGTAGCTGTTGCGCGCTGCAAATTGCTGCCCGACTCGCGTCACCAAGGGAATGCACATCCAAAGAGTTTCTAGAGTAGTTGTGGCTCCATTATAAGGATAAGTATCCAGAACTACATCAGCAATACCTAAGTTAGCTCGGTGAACTTCCTCTGAAGTAACTGTTGGCAAAAATCGCAGGCGGGAACCCTCCAAACCCTCTTCTTCTGCTAGCTGGTTAAAGAACTTTTGAATCGATTGTTCATCCGCTACCCCTTTGATTAGAAAGTAACTGTTCGGGACTTCTTTTAAAATTTTCATCTGTAATCGCGCTGTATCGGGATGTCGTTTGTAACCGATCTGATTACTTAGATATACAACAGCTTCACTCTCAATGTTCAATATATCTCGACGCAAATTTGGTATCCCCACCTCAAAACCATTCACAGCAATATAAGTTTGTGGCAAGCGCCAGATTTTTTCACTGTAATAATCCTGTGCTGATTGCGGCAGCACGTAGGGATCGGCAATAAAGTAGTCAATACTAGGTAATCCCGAAGCATCCCAACCTAGCCATGTAGCTTGAATGGGTGCAGGTTTCATAGCCATCACCTCACAATTAATATCTAAAGTAATGCTGTCAATATCGATTAAAATATCAATTTTATCTTCAGCTATTTGCTCAGCAATATTGACTGCCGACAGACCGCAGTTGTAAGCTTTGTCAACCTGATTTGCATACCATTCCTCTAAAAAGTGAGTTTTCTCTTTATAGTTGATAAAATAACCGTGAATTTGAAAGCTATGGTGGTCGTGGTACTGAAATAGCCATCGGGCTAGCCAGCCCACAGAATGCCGCCTCAGGCAATGAGATAGATAGCCAATTTTTAAAGGCTGATGATAAACGCTGTTGCTTCTCCGTGCTAAATGTTGCTGTCGGGAGCGTTCTATCTGTTCTCTGGCATAAATTTCAACATTAGCTTGGCATAAATGAGACAATTGGTTGCGAATTTGTCTGTCATGCTGGGGATTATCCTGAAAATACGGAAAAAAGAAACTGGTTACAAATAGCTTGTTAACTGTAGTCGATCCAATATCTCTTGGCTGTTCTGTTATTAGTAACTCTAGCCTTTGCAACAGTTTCTCGATTACCGAAACAGCTTCTTTCCAGTGTCCACCTGCACTCATTAACCCGCGCAAAATCAAGTGTTGAGCGTAAACTTGATTGCCTAAATCAGTAGTGGCCGACTCAAACAACTTAGCTGTCTTTATCCCCTCTTCGTACAGACCGAGATTCTGATACAAACAGGCGAGATTGTAAAGCAGCTCAGGGTGAGCTGCATCTAAGCGCAAGCCCAACTGAATAAAGCGTACTGCCAGTGCAGGCAGTCTTAACAAGTAGCCAATTTCAACAGAAGTTGCTACTATAATGCTGATATAATCTTCAGGCTTACAGACATGAGCCAGACAAGCTTCTGCAAACATCAGTGTCGCCGACTGCGCGGGGGTGCAACTCAAAACACTTTGCAATACTCCCATTAATAGCTCGGCATCTACCTCTATTCCAGACTGTAACTGCAGGATCTCGATTAAACCATAAGAAGTTAGTTCGTCTGCTGTAAAAATCTCAAGGTAGATAGAAAGAACGATCGAACGCAGCAAATTGTTAACATCTTCGGGATTGATTTCCCGCAAATGCTGTCGTATCGCCCAAGCAACAGAGTAGTCGGACAAAGCTTCCCGACGCTCTGCTTCCGTTTCCAGCACCTTGAACAGTTCGGCTGTCCATTGCTCAACTTGTTCCGGCTCTCCCTCTGCTATGCCCAACAACCAAGTCGTCTGAGCTTCAGCCTCATGCCCCTGCAACAGCAAAGCCAAACCCAAATGCCAGTAATATGCCTTGACATTCGGTTGTGCTGCAATAGCCTCCTCGTACAGCTTCGCGGCCTGATTATAATTTCCTTCAATAAAATATTTATAAGCTTTCTGGTGGTGCAAATCGACCTGCTCAGTTAATAAAATTTGAAATAGCGATACTAGCATCTAGATTATTAGAGTGCGATCGCTAAAAATTTTTATAAGATAAATGGGTAGGGTCAAGAACACTACCCACTCGTTAAAAAAGGTTGAAACTAAGCTTACAGGAAAAAATTTCCCGTTTCACACCTGTTCTACTTCGCAACTATGGTATAGTTAGCGTCGTTTTTACAGGCTAGATTGTCGGGGGCATTGTCTACGGCCCCAGCTATTGTTGGAGTGAAAACAGCAGCAGTTTGTTTCTCGCACAATACAGCTGTGCTGGTGCTTTCTGTAGCACCAGCTTGTTTAATTAGAGACACCACTCCGATGTACGCTTTGAGTGACTGAACTTCGGATGAAGCTAGATTTCCCACAGTGCTAGTAGTTTTATCAACACCCGCTGGTTCGATAGTGTATTTGTAATTTGTAGTTTGGGTGCGGATACCAAGCCCCAACTCCTCAACTTTACCTAAAAATTGACCGTTTTCCGCAAATGATGCTTGTTGTGCTCGGTTCATAGAACCAGCGTACTGCTTAGCCTCTGACTGCTTGGCTTTGTTGGCTTGGTTTAGGAAGGATGGCAAGGCAATGGCAGACAGAATGCCAATGATGATGATCACGACCAGCAGCTCAATGAGGGTAAAACCCTTGTCTCCCTTTTTGTTGAGGTGTTGCAAGAACTTAGCCTTAAATTCAGTCTTCATATGTCGTTTCTCCTAGAGGGGGGGGGATGCTTAATTTCTAACTCTTATACGTAACTTACCCACTATCGCTCTCTTTTATATCACCCCGGACAAAACTTTTTTTGAGCAGGCGGACTGAAACGCACAGTGACGCTCAATCGCGATCCAAAAGCACGTACATAAAGGCTTCTAGGTTAGTTAAAAGTTCCTTGACCTCTTCAAAAGCCTTGTCCCGGCTAACTGGATCGAGGGTAACGGGGTCTACTGGTCTGATTTTGAGCCACCGATCCACTAGAGACATCACAGAATGCGCTCCTTCCCACAGAGGCAGTAAGCAAGCTGCCATACTGCTCTCTATCCCGATCGGTACTGAGGTAGGCCAAGTGATATAACTGCTAATTTCAAAGGGTTTTTGGTTTGCAATGGAGTCAATCAGGTCTGCTTTGGGCTGTGGTGTCCCAAGCTGAGGATGCAGGTGCACCCTTGCCTGCTCCCAGTCAGATATAGTCCAGTCGGAAACCGGAACTAAGGATTGAGCTTGATTGGGATGACCGCACCAAAAATCAAGCAGGCGGTGGATAGGATGTAACAATTCAAACAGATGCAACTGCTCTTCGATTGAAATGTCTGGCAAGCTCATTGCCAGAAATGCAGGTAAGTTGTCTGACTCCTTAAACAAATCTGTCAAGTTCCACCGCCGCCAATTTACCATGCTAATAAATTCTAGCTCTGCCTCTCTCAATGATGCAAAAACTTCAGGGATAGTATAGCCTTTATCCCCTAACAGCAAATAGTTGGCCAACATCCACTGGTCGGTTTTTTCACCAGTATGAATCCACGATCTTGCCTTGACAACAACCTCATCCTTGAGCGAGTCCATTATTTCTCTAGCTAGCCCAATCTCCATTTCCCTTGGGTTTTCATCCATTAATCCCATAACTTTAAATGCTTTTTGAACATCCAAAAAGGTACTGCGCTGGATGTAGCTATGGAGATTGGTGCGAATAATTCCCTTCGGTTTTAAAACCGATTTCATGGCTTGCAATCCGACAACTGGGTCGGGCAAGAGATACAGAACCTCGTCATTGTTGATATAATCAAACTGTTGATTTAAGCTAGGCAATTCCTCAATTGACAGAGCATGAAACTCAATATTTTCAAAGCCGTGATAGTGCAAGCGCTGTCTGGCTAGATTGACAGACTCTTCTGATAAATCGATGCCAACTATTTTGGCTCCCGGATTGGCTTCTGCCAAAATTAACGATTTGTACCCGCTGCCACAGCCAGCATCTAAAATAACTTTTCCTTCGGTTTCTATGACTTTCTGATTTCTTATATAGTAAGCTGTTACCAAATTATGGAGATAGAGAGTCTGATAGTTATTCTTAGGAGATATCTCTAGGGCAATTCTAGGATAAGGGGCATTGTCAAATTGTTGACGAATTTTCTCTATTAACTCTGATTCTTGGATATCCATTATGAATCGCTCCTGATGTTGCTAAATTGTGCTGTGGTACTTCCTATTCTAATATGTAAAGGTATCTCACCCGCGCATCGCCTGGAAAAAGCGATCGCCCCCACCTCACGTCCCAACTGCAAGCCCAGCGGCAACACCTACTTGCAATAATAGTCTGAAAACCAAATTATACAACCAACGACCTCCTCCATGAACACCAACATCAGCCCCATCCTCAAAGTATTCACCTTTTCCGCCGCCCTTTCCCTAGCCATCAAGTACGCAGGGCCTAGCTTATCCATACCCTCAACCGACCTCAACGCCCTCATCGCCGTCTTTACCCCCAGTATCATCCTAGCTGTCATCCTGGGCTGGCGATCGCGCCAACAGCAGCAGTAGAGACGCAATCAAAAAGTGCGATCGCTACTTGGTCTAAAGACTATGTTTTGGCCAAAATCTTAATTCCCCGTACAGATGATCACAAGCAAACTTGAGGCACTCACTATGATTCAAATCATACCCGAATTAGTAACATTCGATGAATTCATTGACTGGTATCCTGAAAATTCACAACACCGCTACGAACTGCACAATGGAGAAATTGTTGAGATGCCAAAAGCAACAGGCAAACATTCTAAAGTGGCCGGTTTTACCGCACTGAAAGTCGGAATAGAGATTGACCGTCTCAATTTGCCCTACTTCATCCCCAAAGAATGCGTCATCAAACCCATGCGCGAGGAATCCGGGTATGAACCAGATATTATTGTACTTAACGAACAAACCATTGGAAACGAGCCGCGATGGGAAAAATCATCAATTATCACAATGGGTTCATCAGTCCCCCTAATCGTCGAGGTAACTAGCACTAATTGGGGTGATGATTATGCCCTAAAGCTTGAGGCCTATGAATCAATGGGTATTCAAGAATATTGGATTATAGACTATCTAGGATTGGGCGGCAGACGGTTCATCGGCAACCCCAAGCAACCAACCTTTTCGGTTTACCAACTAATTGACGGCGAATACCAAGTCAAACTTTTCAGAAGCGGCGAGGGTATTGAGTCCCCAACTTTCCCAGAATTGAAGCTGACAGTGCAGCAGGTGTTCGCCAAAGGGAATTGAGGATGCTGCTTGTACTGATGTCCGAGTAGGGGTATCTGATTAAAGATGCGATCGCCCGCATCTAAGGTATCTTATAGAGATGCGATTTATCGCTTCTGGGCTGCAGAGCAATTAGCAAGCAGTAATTCCCATACCCTATTCCTCAATCTAAAATCTAAAATCTAAAACCTAAAATCTAATGAAGCTAGGACAGTGGATGGGCTTATTAGCCCTCATCGCATCTTGTTACATCCTGTGGCAAATCAGGCAGGCCCTACTGCTGCTGTTTGCCGCCGTCGTCTTAGCCACAGCCTTAAACAGACTAGCACGCTACTTGCAAAAATTCGGGCTCAAAAGATCGATCGCCGTACTCTTATCAGTTAGCTTCCTAATCCTCGTATTCGTAGGCTTATTCCTGATAATTGTACCGCCCTTTACCCAACAGTTTCAACAACTTACCCAAAGAGCCCCTCAAGGAATAGAAAGATTAAATCAGTGGATAGATCAATTTGAAGGTCGTTTTTCTGGACAATTTGGCCAGCGGCTGCCCAATCTTGATGTTAACGACATCATGCAACAACTGCAACCTTTATTCAACCAACTCGTTGGCGGTGCAGGAGCCTTTGTCGGTAACACATTAGGCGTTATTCTAAGCTTTTTGCTAGTCATAGCTTTGACATTGATGACATTAGCAGAACCTCTATCTTACCGCAAAGCATTCATCCAACTATTTCCATCTTTTTATCGGCGACGAGTCGATGGCATCTTAGATGAATGCGAAATAGCTCTCGGTCGATGGGTCATCGGCGCTCTCATTAGCATGAGTGTGATTGCTTTTTTGAGCTTAATTGGTTTGTCGGTCTTGCAAGTCCCCCTACCGCTAGCTCACGCTGTAGTAGCAGGATTTCTTAACCTAATTCCCAATATAGGCCCAACTTTGAGCGTCATCCCCCCAATGACGATCGCACTTTTAGATTCTCCCTTACAATCAGGTTTTGTCCTAATCCTTTACTTTCTAATTCAACAGTTTGAAAGCAACGTCCTCACCCCCTACGTCATGGCGCAGCAAGTATCACTGCTGCCAGCAGTAACATTAATAGCTCAAGTATTCTTCGCCACCTTCTTTGGATTTTTAGGCTTATTGCTAGCCCTCCCCCTCACCGTTGTAGCTCAAGTTTGGATTAGGGAAGCCCTCATTAAAGATATTCTAAACCAGTGGAGTGCCAGCCCTAAAACCTTAGCAGCAATCGATTCTGCTATCCATGAAAAACATGAATCTCTAGGAGTCGCCGAAAGCCTGCCAGAAAAATATTTACCAGAACAGAAACCAGACATCCCCGATCATGCTGAAAATGAGGCTCCTGAAAATCAATAGTTAAGGTTCATAATAACTTCACTCCTGATTCATTCCCAGTTATAGGACAGAAGTATTCACTACCAACTGAGGAAAAATGTGGTACAAATACCCTCAACTAACTATCTTCAAGCCTCGCCTTTTCTACTGTATCTTTGCCGGCACTAAAAATCTGTTGAACACTCAAATTCAACTGCCCAAATGTGGGTGACACAACCCTATCACTCCCCCGAAACTGACCAAGAATTTCTTGAGGGTACAAGCCCCCGGATTTATCCGTGGAATAAATCCAAAATCGAAAATCGAAAATCCTCAAACCCCCGCATTTATCCGTGGGGTAAATCTAAAATCTAAAATCTAAAATCTAAAATCGATTGACTGACTTGATACTCACCGTCAACTAAATGGTGAACAGAAAAAGTAGGTTGTTTGGGGTTGCCAATATAGCGTCTGCCGCCAAGTCCCAAATAGTCCGCAATCCAGTATTCAGAAATGCCCAAAGCTTCGTAATCCACCAATTTGTAGCCATAATCATCACGCCAATTGGTACTGACACCTTCGACAATTAGCCGGACAGAACTACCCATTGTAATGATAGATTCCTTATTTCATCTCGGTTCGCTGTCCGTTCCTTGCCTGTCCAAAACGATCGCATCCGGTTCGTAACCAGATAGCTCATACCATTTTAGATTTTAGATTTTAGATTTTAGATTTTAGATTTTAGATTTTAGATTTTAGATTTTAGATTTTAGATTTTAG
>NZ_JAUPTE010000066.1:0-34926 GCF_036701705.1 Microcoleus sp. w1-18aA5
CGTGCTTGGATGGCTCCGACAGACCAACCCCACGAAAACTTCATCTTCCCTGAAGAAGTTCTGCCTCGCGGTAACGCACTTTAAAAAAATCAGGATTTGGATTTCAGATTAATTTAGTTTTTTTAACTTAATCTGAAATCCAAATCCCTATTCCCCGGCGCAGGCGCGGTACTCCCGTGCCCTACTAGGGAACAAAAAAACCCAAAATCCAAAATCTAAAATCGTTGGAGGTTCTACCGGGTGGTAACGCTCTCTAATTCCTACGCAAGCGGTCGCGACCAAGAATCCTCCGGGTTCGCTTGGTGGTCTGGCAACGCTCGTTTGATCAATCTCTCCGGCAAACTGCTGGGCGCCCACGTCGCTCACGCTGGCTTGATCGTGTTCTGGGCCGGTGCAATGACTTTGTTTGAAGTCGCTCACTTTATCCCAGAAAAGCCCATGTACGAACAGGGCTTAATTTTGATGCCCCACGTCGCTACTTTGGGTTGGGGCGTAGGCCCTGGCGGTGAAGTCACTGATATCTTCCCGTTCTTCGTAGTCGGGGTTCTTCACTTAATTTCATCTGCAGTTCTCGGTTTGGGCGGCATTTATCACGCCGTTCGCGGCCCGGAAGTTCTCGAAGAATACTCTTCGTTCTTCGGCTACGACTGGAAAGATAAGAACCAGATGACCAACATCATCGGCTATCACCTAATTTTGTTGGGTGGCGGTTGCTTGCTGCTGGTTGCTAAGGCTATGTTCTTCGGCGGTGTCTATGACACTTGGGCTCCAGGCGGCGGGGACGTGCGTATTATCACGAACCCCACCCTGAACCCGGCTGTGATTTTTGGCTACTTGGTTCGCTCTCCTTTTGGTGGCGAAGGCTGGATTGTCAGCGTCAACAACATGGAAGACATCATCGGCGGTCACATCTGGCTTGGCCTGATTTGTATCGCTGGCGGTGTTTGGCACATTTTGACCAAGCCTTTCGGCTGGGCTCGCCGCGCCTTAATCTGGTCTGGCGAAGCTTACCTGTCTTACAGCTTGGGTGCTTTGTCCCTGATGGGCTTCATCGCTTGCTGCTTTGTCTGGTTCAACAACACTGCTTACCCCAGCGAATTCTACGGCCCGACGGGCCCGGAAGCTTCTCAAGCGCAAGCTTTGACCTTTCTGATCCGCGACCAACGCTTGGGTGCTAACGTCGGTTCTGCACAAGGCCCCACCGGTCTGGGTAAATACCTGATGCGCTCTCCTACTGGCGAAATCATTTTCGGCGGTGAAACGATGCGTTTCTGGGATTTCCAAGGCCCTTGGTTGGAACCCTTGCGCGGTACTAACGGTTTGGACTTGAACAAAATCAAGAATGACATTCAGCCTTGGCAAGCTCGTCGCGCGGCTGAGTACATGACTCACGCTCCTTTGGGTTCTTTGAACTCTGTGGGCGGTGTGGCGACTGAAGTTAACTCGTTTAACTTCACTTCTCCTCGTTCTTGGCTGTCCTGTTTCCACTTTGTGATGGGTTTCTTCTTCTTGGTCGGCCACTTGTGGCACGCTGGTCGCGCTCGCGCGGCTGTCGCTGGCTTTGAGAAGGGTATCGATCGCGAAAATGAAGCGGTACTTTCTATGCCAGACTTAGACTAATCTATCGAATTTATTTCTGATTTGATTGTCTAATCGAAAAAGGCTCCTGCTTAACGGCAGGAGCTTTTTTTTGATCTAAAAATATCTAAAAAAGCTGCGGATTGTCGATCGACCATTCTCCGAACCCGCTAGCAGCAGATCAAATCCTAGACATATAAACCCGGTTTCTGAGTTAACCTTTTGAATTCCATGCTATTTCTTTCCGTAAGCTCGTTCTTCAGCCAGCTTTTGCATCCTGGAGTGAGATACTTCGGTGCGACCTTCATCGGTGGTGGTGAATGACTCTGCAAGTCTTGAAACTTGACAATTTTAGTCCGTTGGGGTAAAGAGCTTGCAAGGCAGGCTGTACAAAGTTTATATTTAAAGTACAAAAGTTGTAATCCCACACAATGGAAAGTTGCAATGGAAAGTTGCAATTTTAAGGCAGATCGCTACAGGTGTAAAACTAATCGACGATCGCCATCAGGATATTTATATTTTATTAAATGGCTGTGCTTGCCGAATTTTTTAACAGGCACAAAACTTTTGGGCCGCTTACTTTTATTGCTAGGAAAGCAAAAGATTAATAATGGACTCATTAAAGATCGAAAATGTCAAGATGACGTTCGATCGAGCAAATTTGCTCGAACGCATCACCAACCGCATTCGCCGCTCTCTAGAACTCCCGGAAATTCTGAGCGCAACAGCAGCAGAAGTTCAATCCTTCTTGGGAACAGACAGAGTAAAAATCTACAAATTTCATAGCGACGGTAGCGGTGAAGTGATTGCCGAATCAATTAACGGCAACCGCTTGCCATCCCTATTGGGTCTGCATTTTCCAGCAGACGATATTCCCCCTCACGCCCGCGAATTGTTCGCGCAAGTACAGGTGCGATCGATCGTCGATATAGATTCCGGGCAGCTAGGCCAAAGTCCGCGCCGCGAGGCGGTTTCGGGCCAACTGCTGCCCGACGACCAAATGCACTTTCGTGCGGTTGACCCCTGCCACGCTGAATACTTGACTGCACTGGGCGTCAAGGCTTGCTTAGTAGTACCAATTTTTCACGGCGAAGAATTCTGGGGATTGTTGGTATCTCACCACTCCGAGTCCCGGAGTGTGGCAGAAAACGAACTCCAAGGCGTTCAGATGGTGGCAGATCAGCTCGGCGTCGCCATAGCCCAATCAACCCTCCTCGCCCAAGCGAGGGCGAAAGCTCAACGGGAAGCCGCAGTCAACCGCGTCGCCACAGCCCTTAACTCCCAGCCGGCGATTGAACTCCAAACAGCTTTGGCAGAATCGGTAGCAGCACTAGATGCAGCCGGCGGCAGGCTGTGCATTTTCGCCACGCCATTGGTTTCCGACAGCAGCAAGGTTACGAATCTAGTTCCCTATTCGGATAACTCGAATCGGGAACTCACAGTCTACACTTGCGGCTCAGGGCCGAAGATGGGAATTTCCGCAAAATACCCGCAGGTTGAGCAATACAGCGTCTGGCACGAATATTTTAAATCCGACGAGCAACAGGTTTGGGCAATTCCCGACTTGTACAAAATTAGCAGTTTGAGAAGCCTACAACCTGCATTTCGATCGACCAAAATTCGCAGCATTTTAATCGTACCACTCAGAACCCGCCAGCACATATTCGGTTACTTGACCATTTTTCGAGAAGAATTTGACACCGAAACTCTCTGGGCTAGACAGTTTGATAGCGACGGGCGGCTTGCCCAATCTCGGATATCTTTTGAAGCGTGGAAAGAGTCAAAAACTGCCCAAATTCGCGACTGGAAGGCTGAAGAAATTGAATTGATGCAAATTTTTGGCACCCATTTTTCTAATGCTATTAACCACTACCAACTCGATCAACAAATAGAGGAACTTAACACAAATTTAGAAAATCAAGTTCAAAAGCGCACCGCTCAACTACAGCAGTTGACCCAACAGCAGCGAGTGCTGTTTGAAGTGGTGGCAAAAATGCGGAAATCCCTCGACTTGAACAAGATTTTTAGCACGATGTCCCAGGAAGTGCGACGGGCTTTAAATGCCGATAGAGTTGCGGTTTACCGCTTCGAACTAGCGTCGGAATTTAACGACGGCGAATTCGTTTCCGAAAATGTTTTGCCAGATTTTGTGTCAGCAATGGCAGTCAAAGTGCAGGATCGCTGCTTTGGAGAAAAGTATGCCAATCTCTACTCTCAGGGACGAATTCACACAATTTCCGACATCAGACAGGCTGGACTCCAAGATTGCTATGAGCAACTATTGGAGCAATTTCAAGTCAAAGCTACTTTAGTTGCACCGATTATGAAAGGCAACGACCTTTGGGGGTTGCTGTGCGTACACCAATGTTCGGCTCCCCGCAACTGGGAATCTTCCGAAATTAAGTTTGCTACCCAAATTTCCGCTCAGCTCAGTATCGCCCTAGAACAAGCAGATTTGCTTGCTCAAACTCAGCAGCAAGCAGTTGAGTTGCAGCGGGCAGCAGAGCAGGAGCGAATACTGTTTGAGGTAGTTGCTAAGATTAGACAATCTCTCGATTTAGATACAATTTTTAGGACTACCACTACAGAATTGCGACGGATATTAAAAGCAGATAGAGTTGGCATTTATCGCTTCGATCCTAGTTTAAAATTTAATGAAGGCGAATTTATTACCGAAGATGTTTTGCCTGGTTTTTCTTCGGCAATGGATGTAAAAGTTCGCGATCATTTCTTTAGCGAAAACTATGCGAAAAAATACAGTCAGGGACAGATTCAAGTGCTACCAGATGTCGAGAATGCTGGACTTTCCGACTGCCATGCTGCTCTTTTAGCTCAATTTCAAATTAGAGCTCAGGTGATTATGCCACTGATGAATGGCAGCGAACTTTGGGGTTTGCTGTGCGTGCACCAGTGCAGCGGTTTGCGCCATTGGAACACTTCGGAAATTCAGTTTGCTACGCAAGTTGGAATTCAGTTGAGTGTAGGATTAGAACAAGCAGATTTGTTGGCTAAAACGCGGCAGCAATCAGTTTATTTACAGTGGGTAGCCGAGCAACAGCGGATACTGTTTGAAGTGGTAGCCAAGATTCGGGAGTCTCTCGATATCGACGCAATTTTTAAGACGGCTACTCAAGAAGTTTGTCAGTTTATGCAAGTTGATAGAATAGCTGTCTATCAATTTAATCCTGATTGGAGTGGCTATTATGTAGCCGAGTGTGTGAAAGATGGCTGGATAAAATTGGTAGGGGAAGGTATCAGTACAGTTTGGCAAGATACTTATTTGCAGGAAAACCGAGGCGGCAGATATGCCAATAATGAAACTCTAGCCATTGACGATATCTATCAAGTTTGCCACTCGGAGTGTGTGGTCGGTATTTTAGAGCAATTTCAGGTGAAGGCTTATGCGATAGCGCCGATTTTTGTAGGACAAAAACTTTGGGGTTTGCTGACAGCGTATCAACATTCTGGGCCCCGCTGTTGGGAAAGTTCAGAAGTTAACTTTTTAGCTCAGATTGCTAATCAATTAGGCGTAGCTATCCAACAAGCCGATTTGCTGGCTCAAACCAGACGCCAAGCAGAACAAATCGCTCAAAGTTTAAAGGATTTGCAGCACACTCAAGCTCAATTGATTCAAACTGAAAAAATGTCTGGTTTGGGGCAACTGGTAGCCGGGATTGCTCACGAGATTAACAATCCGGTTAATTTTATTTACGGCAATCTCAATCACGCTAGTGAATATACTGCTAGCTTACTTAGTTTGCTGGAACTTTACCAGCAGCAATATCCCGATTCTAGTCCTAAAATAGACAAATTAAGTGAAGATATTGACTTGGAATTTCTGCTAGAAGATTTGCCCAAATTGCTATCGTCAATGAAGGTGGGAGCCGATCGCATCCGTCAAATAGTTTTGTCTTTAAGGAATTTCTCCCGTCTTGATGAAAGTCAAATGAAGGCGGTTGATATTCACGAGGGCATTGACAGCACGCTGTTAATTTTACAGCACAGGCTGAAATCTAATGCGGACAGTGCCAACATTGTGCTAGTGAAAGAATACGGCATTTTGCATCGAGTTGAGTGTTATGCGGGACAGTTGAATCAGGTATTTATGAATGTAATTGGAAATGCGATCGATGCTTTGGAATCGAACAAGTTGCTCGCTGGTCAATCTGTAGTTCCTCAAATTAAAATCTCTACTGCTGTCGGTCAACTTAATGGTACTATTCCTAGCGCGCTGATTCGGATTTCTGATAACGGTACGGGAATTTCGGAATCTATGAGAAAACGCATATTTGACCCTTTTTTCACAACTAAGGCAGTGGGAAAAGGTACTGGATTGGGACTGTCAATTAGTTACCAAATTGTGGTAGAGAAACATGGCGGCGTTTTAAAATGCAATTCGGAATTGGGGAAAGGTACTGAGTTTGTGATCGAGATTCCGCTTCGACAGCAGTCATTAGTCATTAGTCATTAGTCATTAGTCATTAGTCATTAGTCATTATTGTAAAATCCAGCCAACAGTCAATAGTCAACAATCACGGACGCTCCAACCAGAATTGATCTAATTAATCTGCGTTACTCGGTGTTAGTCTGTCTGTATCTGCAGTTAAAATAAAAAATATAATTTATGAACCGCAGATGACAAGGAATTGATGCTGATTCACGCAGATGCAGAGAAGAGATATATGAATAATAATTCCGATGCTAACAGATTTGGAACCAGGCTTGATCATGCGTATGCGATCGCATAGTCATTTTGCGGCATCCGGGTGACAGTTGCCTAAGTCCTGATGCAAAAAGATACCTATTTAATGGACTTTCATAGATTAGTTTCGCTCTTTTGTAGTTCTTGTTGGAGAGTATTTTTGACACGATCGTACTCACCCTCGATTTGAGCCAATAGGGTTGAGGCTTGATCTAGTTCACCAGAGGTACTGATGACTTCTAACCTGCGACAAAGCTGGGCGAGAGGAGCAGCGCTTAGATTCGCACTACTACCTTTGAGGGTATGAGCCACTCGCTTTAGGGTTTGAGTATCCCCTTGGGCGATCGCTAATTTCATAGCTTCTAGCAACTTTAGACCTTCCTCCAAGTAGCAGTTCGCCAGCAAGCTCAAAATCTGGGTTGAATCTTGATCGATGCTGCTACAGAAAGCTTGCAGTTCTGTAAGATTAACTGCTGGCACATCAATTTCTGGCTTGTTGCTATCTGGTTCCTCCTTTTGGGCCTGCTGCGGTTCCGGGTTGGGTGGACACTGACTCAGCGCTTGGTTGAGAGCCTCTAGTCGAATTGGTTTACTGATATAGTCATTCATGCCAGCATCAAGACAAACCTGGCGATCGCCCTGCATGGCATTTGCCGTCATGGCAATAATCCTGGGACGAGTATGAGCCGGCCACTCCTGGCAAATACGACGGCTGGCTTCTAGTCCATCCATCTCTGGCATTTGTACATCCATCAGCACCACATCATAAGGCTGGCGATTCAGGGCTTCCAAAACTTCTAATCCATTGGCAGCAATATCTGCCCGGTATCCCAAACGCTCTAACAGCAGCAGTGCCACCTTCTGATTCACCAGATGATCTTCTGCTAAAAGAATTCGCAGTGGGAGTCTCTGGGCCAGTTTCATATCATCCTGAACAGATATAGGAAGTTGTTGTTGAACTTTTTTCGGTTGAGCTTGTAGCACATGGATCAGTATTTGATAGAGCTGGGATTTTTTGATGGGTTTGCTTAAAAAAGCCGCAAAGTGGGTCGATAGCGCTGAAGAACTCGCTTCTGGGTAGCCCATTGAAGTCAGCAACACTAGGGGTAAACGGTGGCACTTAGGATGCTGGTGGATGGCTGAGGCGAGTGTGAGACCGTCCATTTGTGGCATTTGCATATCTAAAATAGCCACATCAAAGGTTTCTCCACTCTCAAGCCAATTGAGCGCTTCCCCAGCCGATTGGGCAGCCAGACTCTGCATCCCCCAAGTCTCTGCTTGCAACGTCAGAATCTTTCGGTTAGTGGGCTGGTCATCCACGATTAATAAACGCTTGCCAGATAGTTCTGGTACCATTTCCATCGGTTCCGCTAACTCAGTAGCCACAGAGGATGCCACAATCGTGAAGTAGAAGGTAGAACCCATTGTGACTCGATTAAGCTTAGCGGCTTGCCATTTTGGTGAAGGGGTTCCTCCGATGTGGCCTCGGCTTTCAACCCAGATCGTGCCGTTCATCGTTTCACTAAGTCGCTTACTAATCGCCAGACCTAAACCTGTCCCTCCATACTGCCGAGTCGTCGAAGCATCTACTTGACTAAAAGACTTAAACAGTCGATCGAGCCGGTTGGCTGGAATGCCCATGCCTGTGTCTTGAATGGCAAACTGGATTTCATACAAGCTTTCTGACAAGTTCTCTGGCTCAGAATTTGTTTTGTCAGGATCAACTAGAGAGGCTTCCACGGAAATGGTAACTTCCCCAGTTTCGGTAAACTTAATCGCATTGTTGAGCAAGTTAACTAGAATCTGACGGAGACGGGTGACATCACCCAAAATCAACTTAGGAGTCTGAGGCTGGATGAGGTAGCCCAACTCAATATCCTTCTCATCTGCTTTAACTGCAAGTTGGTCGATCGCATTTTCTATGCAATCTCTCAAGCTCAAGGGATGCTTTTCTAACTCCAGCTTGCCCGACTCAATTTTGGAGAAGTCAAGGATGTCGTTGATGATACTCAGGAGGGTATCCCCACTATTGCGAATCGTCTCGATAAAGTCTCGCTGTTGAGCCTTGAGTTCTGTATCCAGCAGTAGTCCCGTCATGCCAATAACCGCATTCATGGGAGTGCGAATTTCATGGCTCATCATCGCCAGAAACTCACTTTTGGCTCGGTTCGCAGCTTCTGCTTCCCGTCTAGTTTGCTCCAGGGCACAGTTTTTCAGAGTTAATTCTTCTCGTTGTTGAGTTTCTTGCTCTAGTAACTTGGCTTGAGCTAGGGCAATTCCTACTTGAGCCGCGACGGATTCTAGCAACTCCACTTGATCGGTAGTCCAATGACGGTAACGATCGCACTGGTGCAAACAAATGGCACCATTCGGTTCTCCTTGGTAAGAGGTTCGCACTGCTAATGTCGATCTCAAATTCAGACGGGTACAAATTGAATGAGCACAGGTGACCAATGAATCGCAGTAGACATCCGGGGAGGCGATCGCTTCATCTTGAGCCATCAACCGTTTTGTATAAGCAGGACTCGCCGCCAGAAGGTTATGCTCGCCGCTAGGCCCAGAGCCCACTCCTAGATACTCTGCAACGACAGGAAACTGAGCCAGTGGATTGTCCTGGTATGTGCTAATTAAGCAGCGACTGACCCCAAAAGTTTGCCCAATCTGAATAGCAGCCGTTGCAAATATCTGCTGAGCATTAAGGCTTTGACGAATTTCTTGGGTAATTTGCTTCAGCAGTAGGGCCTTTTGCAACTGTCGTTGTAGTGCTTCTTCTGCCTGCTTGCGATCGCTAATATCCTTCATGAAGCAGTGATGCCCGACAAACACATTTTGCTCGTCATAAGCAGAAACCATCACCAATTGTTTATAGAAGCTAGAGCCATCTTTTCGCATTCCCCTAGCTTCCGCTTCGACTCTGCCGTCTCTCAACATTTGCTCATAAGCAGCCCCCATCTTCTCAACATCTTCAGGATGAACGGTTTTTTGCCAGTCCATCCCTAGCAGTTCCTCGGGCTGATATCCGCAGATGGCAGCATAAGTCACATTGACAGAGATATAGCGTCCTTGAGGGTCAAGCCGAGAAATGCCTGCCACGGCATTTTCTAGAGCCGCACTCATTTGTTGCAGTTCTGCTTCGGCTCGTTTGCGATCGCTAATTTCAATTAGAATGCAACCCACCGCTATAGGCTGCTCTGCATCCTTGAAAATGGGAAAGTGAGAAGTTAGCCAGTAGCGCTTGGCACCCGTTTGACTGGATACTTCTGTGCTAATTTCCAAGTTGATCGAAGGTTTTCCAGTTGTTAAAACCTGTTGTAATAGTGGATTCACACCAGCAGCAAATTCTCCCAAAACATTATCGGTTGTCTTACCTAAGTGAGCCTCCACAGAGTGGCCATTAATTTTAGCTAGTGCCTCATTGATTTGTAAAAATCGAAACTGTTGATCGTGGATACACAGCCCCACCCCTGCTAGGGAAGCTCCTTTAAAGAAAGCATTCAATAATTGCTCTCTGGCTTGAATTTCCTGCTCTAAGTTTTTGCGCTCGGTAATATCGCTGTGAGAACCAGTCATACGGACAACTCTGCCCGCTTCATCCGAAAGCGCCTGCCCTCGAGTCAGAATCCACTTGTAGCTCCCATCCTTACAAAGAACTCGATGTTCCGTAGTATAAAAAGAAGTTTTTCCCTCAAAGTGATCTTGAATTACTTGCATGACGCAACCGAGATCCTCGGGATGCACCCGCTTGCTCCATTCGTCCAGGTGATGGGGAATTTCATGGTCTTCGTAGCCCAACATTTCTTTCCAGCGAGCGGAGAAGAATGCTTCATTGGTGTTGACGTTCCAATCCCATACCCCATCATTACTACCACGTAGGGCGAGTTCCCACCGCTCTTCACTCGCTTGCAGAGCGACTTCTGCCTCATGCCGTTCAATTTCACTACCAATCCATTGAGCCATCAGCTTCAGTAATTCCACATGGGCAGATTTAAAGCTGTCTGCACGGGGAGATTTACTAGAAAAGCTGAGGGTACTGTAGACTTTGCCTGCAACTAATACTCGTGTTCCAATATAAGCTTCTATGCCAAGGACAACATAGGCAGGATGGTAACGCCATTTGGAGGTGCCTATATGTTCGATGGTTAGGGGTTCATTTGTGTCTAAAGCTTCACAGCACAAAGTTTCCTTAATATCAAAGACGTCACCTGGTTTCAGGACTCCATCGGGCGATCGCACAACCATCACCTCATACGTATTATCTTGCACACGAGCCAAGATGCCACTTTCAAGCCCAAAATTCTCACATCCCATGTCAATCAACGCTTGGATGCGCTGCTCAAAATTGAGATTTTGGGTAGCAGTGACTTCATATAAAGCTCGTATCGCCGCCTCTCTTGTTCTTAGCTCAGTTTCGGCTTGTTTACGTCTCTTAATTTCAGCTTTCAGAGATCGATTGATTATAGATAATTTTTGCGTTCGTTCTTGAACCCGCTGTTCTAATGTAGCGTTGGCGTGTTGAATCTCCCTAAATTTTTGATTAAGGACGATCGCCATCAATTGAAAATTGCGAGCAAGCTCATTGATTTCACTAACAGAGGTATGTTTCCATTCAAATGTTTCTTCTGAAAGCTTGTTGGGTAAGTCAGTAGTCGCACGAGCTAAATAAGATAATGGCTTGACCAGTCGTTCGCTAACCAACGTTGCAAACAAAAATGCCAACATTGTGACGACGAGTAGAATACTCAAGTCAACCTTGTAGCGATTTTGTAAATTTTCTACATAGGGAGCTGCTGGAATTTGTAAGCGTAATTTCCAGTCGAGATCGGAGCTAATAGTAAATTCCTGTATATACAGAGAATTTTTCCAACGGATCATCGGATTCTTGCCATTGCTAGGAAGCCACTGCTGCAAGGTTCCCTCTAAGGTGCGAGTGCTGCCGTCCTTTGACTCCTGAACACTGGTCAAAAGCTTTTGGTCGGATTGATTACTAGCAATGACTCGGTTGTTTTCATCGAGTAATGTAATGCCTAGTTGCTGATTGTTTCTCTGGAAAATGTAGAGAGCTTTGATCTGGCTTAATGCTAATGAACCGTGGATCAGCCCAAGAAAACGACCTTGAAATTGCAGGGGTACATTCAATCCTACATGAGGTTCGTCCACTAATATATCTTTGTGGATAGGAGTCATCCAAGGTCTCAACCGCTCTTGAGCCAGGGGAATTAGAGATTGATGTTCCCTGCTTTGTTCGATCAATCGCCGGCGGGTTTGATCTAAAGGAGAAGAAGTAGCTAAAATTGTTCCAGATGAATCGGCAACATAAATTGTGTCGAAATCTGGAAACAACTGCTCGATCAGGCGAATGTCTTGTTGTAGCTGCTGGGATGAATGAATCGCTTGATTAGTAGCAGTGGTGGCTTCAGGCATGAGCGATATGTCAGCTAATTGGTTCAAAGCTGTGAGGTATCGGTGATGCCATCGAGATATTGCGCTAGTGATAGTTTTTGCGTTTGCTTGTAACTCCGTTTGCACCGTCGTTGGGATTTGACCAACAAAGTATCTACCATCAAGAACTAATAGCATCAGTCCTGGAATAAAGACAAAAGCAACCAAAAGATGAAAAATAGTTTGTTGTAAAGAGAGCGCGAGATGCTTTGAAGGACTAATCCACCGAGAAATCGGCGCATACGAAATGATTAAGCTGGCAACTAAGGCATTAAAAATGCCGTTGACTGCTTGCTTGCACATAACGAGGATGGTCTGATTCGCTTCCATGTGCATCATTTGACCGTAGAAAAGCCAAACGAGGGGCATTCCAATTAAGAACCAGTAAATCCCATCGAATAAAAGGATATTTGGCTGTTGGCGCTTCTTGCAAAGAAACCCTACAAACAGAGCCTCAATTACCAAAATAATCGTGGCGTATGGATGATGCCAAAGGATATAAGTATAGCTGCCTGCAATTAGACCAGCCACGCCTCCCCAGCCCCAGCCGAAGTAGTAAGTAATAATCAGTATGGGAATACTGCCAAAGAGGAAATCAACCCCAAAGAAAAGAGACAAATTGCAATGGTTGCCCAGAACACCCGCACCAGTGAGAAGGGCGATCGCACCAAACCATCTTTGATCACGCACTGAGCTAGCTCTTTCCATAAACTTCTAGAATCGCTACTTGCTGAATATAAACTAATTTTGATAAAAAATTGTCGTAGACACACTCTCGTTCTATCCCTGACAGTTTTCATGAATGTCGCACAACCGATTATTGAGGCTTTAATACTAAAATCAAGGCTGACTCATGCAGGACTTGATATTTCCCTAAACTTTTAAAAAATAATTATTCCAAATTACGAGAGGCATAGTTTTTACCCTTATGATTTAACGGGTGAATTCATTAACTGTATGAATCTTGGTGCAAAAAGTATTACGACCTTGGTCTTTGGCTTGATAAAGTGCTGCATCGGCAGCAGTAATTAAAGTTTCTGGCCGGCTCTCTTGGGTAGGAATCACACTGGTAATACCGAAGCTGAGCGTAATACAATGATTCGGAGAACTCTTATGAACTATTGCTAAAGCTTGGATGCAAGCCTGAATTTTTTTAACGATTTGGACGGCTCCCTCAAGCTCTGTTTCGGGCAAAATCACTACAAATTCTTCACCTCCATAACGTGCGACTAAATCTCCAGCTCGATTAATACTGCGATTGAGAGCTGCGGCAACTTGCTGTAAACATACATCCCCTGCTTGATGTCCATAAGTATCGTTGTAAGGCTTGAATAAATCGATATCACACAAAATCAGTGACAAAGGAGTTTGCTGCCTCGTCATGCGTCGCCACTCCTCCTCTAGCTGTTGGTCAAACTGACGGCGATTGGCAATCTGAGTCAAGCCGTCAATTGACGCGAGGTATTTTAATTGCCGATTGGCGGCTTCTAGCTGTTTGTAAAGTAGGGTTTGTTGCTGTTGCAAGTGGAATTGCTGAATCAACCGTCGCACTCTCTGTCCCAGAACAGCCCAGTGAATTGGTTTGGTTATATAGTCAGCCGCTCCCGCTGCAAACGCTCGATCGACAGATTCTTTGTCTTCCAAGCTAGTAATCATCAAGATAGGTGGGCGATCGCTCTGAGCCACTTCAGATAATTTTTGACAACAAGCAAAACCATCCATAGTGGGCATCACTGCATCTAGCAGGATGAGGTCTGGATGTACTTCCTCATAAACTGCTAGCCCTGTCAACCCATCATTAGCTTCAGCCACTCGGTATTTTTCCTTCTGTAAATACAGTCGAAGTTGCAAACGCATCAAGGCATCGTCATCCACAATCAGAATTAGAGAGGACGATTCCGTAGATGGGTTAGTCGAAATGGCTGACTCTTCTAATGATTGATACATACGTCATGGTGTATCTCAAGCTTTGGAAATATTCTAGCCTAGCATATTTTGAGCTTGGGATGGAAAGTAAAAAATTGGCTAATATGTCATAAATTATACACCAGCTAAGCTGCCGCAACAACATCCTAGGTAGCGTCCGGTTTATTAAACCAACAGCCACACTCTACTTAAAATTTGTCGCTTTTTTTCGGAGATATAAAGTCTGGTCACTTGCACTAATTTTTGTAAATATGTAATTATTTTTGGGGTTTTAAACAGTTTTTACAACGTCGAGCGAGCTTTGACGAACGATCGCCTGTTATCTGGCGATCGCCGCTCGAATAATATGCTATATTTCTCAACTTAATTCAGCCTTTTTTAGGTGCATCAAATTCCTACCTCATCTTTGAGCGATCGTCCGAGCTATTTTTGGGAAATACATCTGATGGTCACATTATCGCGTATAGCTTCGCCCTTAGTTGAGCGTTTGTTCGCACTAGGAAGCTCTGACGGCTAAAAGGCGTAAGCTTTGTTAAGAAATATTTACAGCCTTTTGCGCGTTCTCGGATAGGTTGTTTCTCTCCTTTCTCCCAATAATCCCCCCAGATAGTGTCTAAACTCCTGTCTTTGGGCTTGAGTCTGGAACACATCGTCAAAGCGTTGGCACTATCTTTCAAAGCATGGGGGCATGGAAGCTAATACTATAGAATTCTCGCATCATTTGTGAATTTCTTACGGACTCCCCGCGAGTTCGGGGAGGGTTGGGGTGGGTAAAAAAAATATGACTCTTGCAAGAATTGCTATATAATATAATCACTGGAAAACAGTAAATTAACTTGATAGAGATCACTAACTATGGAAGTAGCACTCGCTGATTTTTCTCAAAGCTTTCAAAAAACGAAAGAAGTTTGGACGGAACAAGTCGGACAAGCAGTGAATTCTATTTCAGAAGCAACAGCAGAACCTAAATCCTCTCTCTCCGAAACTGCATTTCAGGCAAAAGAAGCTCTCAGTCAAACTACTAATTCTGCAGTTAATACTGTTAATCAAGCTACGAACAATGCTTGAGGTACTGTAGCGGAGAAAATAGAAAAAGCGAGAATTTATATATCGGAAGTCGGCAATCAAGCAGTTAGTCGCATCAGTGAAAGTACCAACAAAGCTGTTGATGCTGTTTCTCACTCTGCGGCAACTGCTAAAGAAACTATTAATCAAACGACTAACTCTGCGATCAATACTCTGAATCAAAGCACTAACCAAGCTGTAGAGAGTGTAAATCAAGCTACCGAAAAGGCTAAGGCTTCATTAGAAGATAGCATTAACAAGGCGGGAAATATGAGCGGTGCCGTTTCAGATGCCATCAAAAGTGCTATCAATGGTACTGTCAAAGATTGGATTGATGCTCACCCTGTAGTCTTCTGGTTGGTGAGTCATCCGCTGATATCTTTAGCAAGTTTGCTACTATTTATATTCATTATATTGGGTCTTTTTCAGGGTTTAAGTAGCTTTTTTGCTGGAGGATGGTTATTTATTCTGCAAAGCCCTGTAAAATTTATGCAAAGAGTTGTGAGTGTCGGCTCTAAATCTGTAAGTAATGTCGGTGGAGTGGCTGTAAACTCATTGGTTTCAAAGAATCCCCAAGACAAAAATAATTCAGGTTTACAATTGAGGGGAGTTGAATCAAACCGTTTGGAGTCTCAAGAACGACTTGCTAATATTTTGGGCAGATTGGAGGCAATTCGAGAAGAGCAGAATCAGCTTTTACAAGAAGCGTCGGCTATTTTAGGCAACAAATTTAAGGCAGAGTGATCAGGTGTGGGGCGATCGCAACTCGTGGTAAATTTAAGACATCCAGGCTTTCCATCAAAGCCAGATCCATGAAGGCTTGTAGTCGATCGCTCAATACGCCATGCCCGATTCCGAATTTTCCGATGATTTAAAATGGACGCCAGAAGCCAAGGCGAAGCTGAAAAATATTCCCTATTTTGTCCGGGGACAAGCTCGCGTCCGCATCGAGCAGTTGGCCCGCGAAGCCGAAACCGAAGTCGTCACCGTTGACTTAGTTGAGCAAGCTCGCATCGAGTTTGGGCAATAAGGCCTCGAAATGTACCCTAAAGCTTTAAACTATAAGTTGCCTGATTTTGATGTTCACAGAGCTACTGAGTCACCCGTGCGGAAAATAGTTATTGCTGGCAACTGGAAAATGTACAAAACTAGGACTGAATCCCTAGAGTTTCTTCAAGGATTCATGTCCTGCCTGACGGAAACCCCAGAGGAACGGGAAGTCGTGCTTTGCGTTCCCTTCACTTCCTTGGCTGTCCTCTCGAAAAATTTGCACGGCAGCCGGATCAGACTCGGTGCTCAGAATGTTCACTGGCAAGAGTCTGGAGCTTTTACTGGGGAAATTTCCGGGCCAATGCTGAGTGAACTTGGTGTCCGTTATGTCATCATCGGCCACAGCGAGCGACGCCAATATTTTGGGGAAACTGACGAAACGGTCAATTTGCGGCTAAAAGCGGCTCAGAAATACGATTTAATTCCGATTCTGTGCGTTGGGGAAACCAAGCAGCAGCGAGATGCAGGGGAAACTGAATCTCACATTTTTTCTCAGTTGGCAAAAGATTTGGTTGATGTTGACCAAAATAAGTTAGTCATTGCTTACGAACCGATTTGGGCGATTGGCACTGGCGATACTTGCGAAGCTAAGGAAGCTAACCGAGTTATTGGTTTGATTCGCAGTAAATTGACTAATCCTGGCGTGCCAATTCAGTACGGCGGCTCTGTTAAACCGGAGAATATTGATGAAGTTATGGCGATGCCTGAGATTGACGGGGTTCTGGTAGGCGGTGCTAGTTTGGAAGCTGCGAGTTTTGCTCGAATTGTCAATTATCAGTAATAGGTAATTGCTAATAGGTAAGTGGAACAAGGGCAGCGGGAATTAAACAGCGATCGCCTAAAATCGTGATGTGCCGTTCAGTGTTTCTCGGATCGGGAGAATTAACCTATGACTGCGATCGTTAAACCCAAACCCGCCTTAGACGAGTTTCTCAAACTTCCTGAAACTGAACCTGCCTCAGAATTTCTTGAGGGACAAATCATTCAGAAGCCCATGCCTCAAGGTGAACACAGCGTACTTCAAGGTGAACTCTGCAAGACTATCAATCAAGTAGCGAAAACTCGGAAAATTGCCAATGCTTTTCCCGAGTTGCGCTGCACTTTTGGCGACGCATCAATCGTGCCAGATGTAGCAGTATTCCGATGGGAAAGAATTCCTTTTTTGCCGTCGGGTAGAATTGCTAACCGCTTTGACATTAATCCCGACTGGTCGATAGAAATTCTATCTCCAAACCAAAGTCAAACAAAAGTGCTGAGTAACTTACTCCACTGTTCGCGAAACGGCACTGAGTTGGGGTGGTTACTAGATCCAGAAGAAGAGAGTATTTTGGCGGTATTTCCGGGACAAAAAGTAGAACTGTACAAAGGTGCAGCTCGGTTGCCAATAATTGATAAAATTGAATTAGAATTGACAGTGGACACTGTTTTTAGCTGGTTAAGTTTTGGTTGAATTAAGAAAGGCGCTTCTGCTTTATTCTTGCGTATTTTAGAGAGGGATTTCGTTTTACAAGAAGCGATTTCAATCGCCGAGTGATGAGGTGATATGATAAATAACAAAAAAATTACAGTTAGAAATAAAGTTTTCGAGTGGGGAAAACGCACTTATTTAATGGGCGTTTTGAATGTTACCCCTGATAGCTTCAGCGACGGCGGAGATTTCTATACCATAGAATCTGCTTTGGCGCAAGCGGAAAATATGGTAAAATCGGGGGTAGATATTATTGATATTGGCGGTCAATCTACTCGGCCTGGTGCAGCGGAAATATCATTAGGAGAAGAGATTAATCGCGTTATACCTGTCGTACAAATACTCCGACAAAAAGCCGATATTTTTGGCTCAGTTCCTATTTCAGTCGATACTACCAGAGCGCAGGTTGCGAAAGCTGCGGTTGAGGCGGGAGCGGATATAATTAACGATATTTCGGGAGCTACTTTTGATGCGGAAATGCTGTCAACGGTTGCTCAGTTAAAAGTGCCAATAATTTTGATGCACATTCGGGGAACTCCCCAAACGATGCAACAACTGACAGATTATCGGGATTTAATGGGGGAAATTGGGGAATTTTTCGAGAGTCGAATTGCTGCAGCAGTTGCTGCGGGGATTGACAAATCTCAAATAATTCTCGACCCTGGTATTGGCTTTGCCAAGACTTACAGTCAAAACTTAGAAATTCTGCGAGATTTGCGAAAATTCCGTGTTTTAAACTGTCCGATTTTAGTCGGAGTATCGCGAAAAAGCTTCATCGGTCACATTTTGAATCAGCCAGAAGCGAAACAAAGAGTTTGGGGGACAGCGGCGGCTTGTACAGGTGCGATCGCAAATTTGGCAGATATCTTGCGAGTTCACGATGTCAGAGAAATGCACGATGTTTGTCTGGTTGCCGACGCTATCTTCAGAAATCAGTCTTGAGAAGTGTGAGTATCAATAACTTTCATTTCCCCGCCCTCAGAATGAATGACATCGGGCATAGAACCCATCAGCTCGCCCAGAGCTTCCGTCATGCTTCTCGGATCCATAAACAGAATTTTGGCATTGTCGCTTTCGCCCAATTTTTGTTGAGCGTCTAAGTATTTTTCGGTTACTAAGTAATTCAAAACTTGCTTACTATTGGGATGGGAGTCTAAAGCTTCAACTAAGAGCCTCATATACTCCTTAGTGCCGATCGCCTTATTAACCATTGCTTGCCACTCGCTCTTAGTGGCGCGCTCCAATTCCATAGCTTCTTGCACCCTTTTCGGAGGTGTAATGCTTTGAATTTCCACCCGAATTACTTTGACACCCCAAGTTTCGGTAGCTTCGTCCAACTTTTTGAGTAACTTTTTATTCATGTCATCTCGGGAACCCAAGATGTCTTGCATTGGCAATCGACCAATTTCAGCGCGAAACGTCGTTAACACTAAGTTGGCGATCGCATTTTCAATTTGATCGATTCCATAATAAGCTTTCTGTAAATTCACAACCCGCCAGTACACAACGGCATCGACTTCGAGAGCCACATTATCTCCCGTGATTGCTGACTGAGGTTTAATGTCTAAAACTCTTTCACGGCTTGTGTCCACGCAGACGACTTTTTCGACCAGGGGACTGATAAAGTGGAATCCTGGCTTTAGAGTGCGCTTGTATTGACCCAAACGTTCCACTAAAGCTTCGTCGCCACCGCTGACTATTTTGACGCTGGAGTTAACAGCGTAGCCGAGGATGAGCGCAAAGAGCATGGTAAGAATAGACTGCCCCATTTCTATTTTCCTGCTAAGGTTGACTGAGAATTGATCGAAATTCTACTCTAATTTAACTCAAACTCGGCTCCGCAGTGCTAAAATATCTCGACTGTTAATAACTAACTATTTCACCGGGTGGGTTCCATCGGCTCCGACTCTCAGGGCGCTAGTCAAACCCAGGATATCAACAAACGTTTCCACAAAAGACATGAAAAACGATCGAGAGTTTCGCTTGTTCAAACCCTTAAGGTGGATCGCCCCAAGCATTTTGGTGGGTGCAGGAATCTGCAATGCAGCAGTGGCTCAATCGGCACAAGCTGAGCCAATCGCCCTGCAACTCTCGCAAAACTCGCAGCCACCGCGCCGAGGCCCTGCTGTTCGGGAAGTAATTTCCTACGAAATGAAGGGAGACGAACTCAGGATTTGCAAGCAAGAAGGCAACTCCGAGAAAAAGTGCCAAGTTGTAGGTAAAGGCTACACGGTGGGCTTGAGAACTGCCAACGACCTTTACGGTCAAGGGAATCTTGTCAATGCCGAAGCTTTGTACCGACAACTAATCGCTCGCTATCCCAAAGAAGCGGATGCTTATTACAAGTTGGGAACTATGCTGTCGGGGCAAGATAAAATGAGCGATGCGATCGTTTTATTCCAAAAAGCAATTGAAGTCAACCCACAGCACGCCAAAGCTCACAACGATTTAGGCGTGGCAATGGCAAGTCAAGGCCAGTTGCCAGAAGCAATTGTTCAGTGGAGACAAGCCGTTAAAATTAACGATCGATATCCCGATGCTTTAAACAATTTAGGAGTCGGTTTGTACCAGCAAGGAGACAAGGAAAACCAAGCGGAGGCGGTAGCCAGTCTCAAAAAAGCTAAGGAGTTATTTATCAAGCAAGGTAGAACTCAAGCTGCTAACAGAGTAGATAAAATTTTGGAGGAAATCAATTCGCGATCCAGCGAGTCCTAAACTCAACCGCCGATCGCACATTGAAAGAAAAAACACCTTTGGCGATCGGCGTTAATGGGCGTTCAGCGGCGGTTAAACAGCCCCAAAAACGAGAATCTAAAGCATTTCCTTCAAAACTTGTATAATCAAATCCCCATCCACCCGATCGCTCACAGCAGCCTCACCCAAGCGCACCGGCAGCACAAACCGCACCTTGCCATCCTGCACCTTCTTATCCAGTTGCAAAGTATGCAAAATTTCCTCAACATCCACACCCGCCGGCAATTTGGCAGGTAAACCCGCTTTTTCAATCAAAGCAGACTGACGGCGATCGCACTCAGCATCCCACATTCCCAACTCCACAGCCAATCGGCTTGACGCAGCCATGCCGATTGCCACTCCTTCCCCGTGATTGATCACCTTGTAATTGGTCAAACTTTCCACAGCATGACCGATGGTGTGTCCGTAATTCAAAATCGCCCGCAAACCCGATTCCTTCTCGTCTTTGCTAACCACCTCAGCCTTAGCTTGGCAAGACCTGCTTAAAATTTCAGCCAACAAATCCGCCTTCACATAGCGCATTTGATCCAAACGCTTGCACTTTTCCAACTTTTCAAACAATTCAACATCCCAAATCACTCCGTACTTAATCACTTCCGCCATCGCCGAACGAAACTCCCTCGCCGGCAGAGTTTTGAGTACATCCGGGTCAATTAACACCAAACGTGGCTGGTGAAAAGCCCCGATTAAATTCTTCCCTAAAGGATGATTTACCCCTGTTTTGCCACCAATAGAAGCATCAACCATCGCCAGCAGCGAAGTCGGAACCTGCACGACATTAATTCCCCGCAGCCAAGTCGCCGCCGCAAAACCCGTCATATCGCCCACAACCCCGCCGCCCAAAGCGACCATTGTCGAGGAACGTTCTAAGCGGTTTTCCAAAGCCGCACCGTAAATTTTCTGTACCGAATTTAAAGTTTTGTACTGTTCTCCCGGTGGTAAAATGCAGCTACCGACTTCCAGACCGGCTGATTCGAGGGCTGCGGTTGCTCTTTCGCCGTACTGCCGAAAAATCGACTGATTGGACACCAGCAGCACTTTTTTGCCCAAACTTAGATCGCCCATCAGACTGCCGAGTTCGTCTAATCCGCCCGATCGCACGCAAACATTGTAAGATTGTGGCCCCAAGTCAACTTTAATTATGGATTGCATATTTATCTAATTTAGATATTAGATTTTAGATTATAGTTCTTATAGGTCTTTTTATTGATTGTTTTGGAGAAATTGCAATGACTCTTAGCGGAGCAATAACTTATTTTGGGATTTTTGGCGGCATGATCGGCTTGGCGACAGTGCTGATGTTTGGTCTGCGGGCTGTCAAACTCATCTAATTTGCTAATTTAGATGTCTCAACCAGAGGATTTAATCTCTGGCAAAAGTATCAGTTCGACAACGTATTTGCGCCAAAAATCTCTAGGTTTATCTGTAGATTGACGGCGCAAATGCTTCATTTAATAAAACTTTTGGATTGAACGATCGTGCTTATTCTAATTGACGAGCATCTTCAGCAGGTGGATGCCAACCACATTCTACCCAAAACCTGCGCGATCGCCGAATCGAATCCTCTTCATCATAACGTTCATAATTAAGGTCAAGCCGATTGCACGTTGCTCGACCTATGGGAGTTTTAGGGACAATATTTAGACCATCTGCTGTCCAGATAAAATGTTCTGACCACTGCTGCTGACGAGAATTAAATAATAAACATTCTTGCTGAGTTTCCTGGTCAATTCCGTTGGTAAAATTGTAGTGGCATTCGTTGCAGCGACGGCAAGCTAATGCTAAATTTTTACTGTCATCAGATCCGCCTAGAGATTTGGGCATGAGATGATCTATGGTAAAGCGATCTGGGCTTAGATATTCTGGAGAGTGGCAGTATTCGCAGAGATATTTAGCTCGTTGTCGTATAAATTGTCGAGTGCGATCGGACACCATTTAGCTTGAGTGGAAAGTTGGGCGTTAATCAAGGTAAAAATTCGGGATAGTTCTATGAGGCCAGCTAATTCGGGAATTTCATCGACAGTTAACAAATCTAGTCTTTTTCTCTCTAGCAGTTCTTCCATGCGAGATTGGAGATCGTCGGTAAATCTGAATAAGTAAATATTCCCAAATTCTACCATTTTGATGCCCCAAGGCATCAAAGAAGAAGGTTTTACCATTAATTGAGTATTCATAGGGATCGAAGCTCTCAAATACTCTTGAAATATTGTAGCTTATCAGTTGTCAAGTGGATTTAATGAAGGAGCGATCGCACTTGCTATAAGACACGATCGCTCCTGATTAATTAAAACATTCAATCTAATTGAGTTGATCGAACTTCTGCCAATTTCTCAGCCCCTGTCGTATCAAAAACTATCGCGTGTTTAGCCGTCGGCAACAACCGCCATAAAATCTGTATGTATCCCTCCGCATCGCCCCGACGGTGGAACCGAGCAACCACCAATCGCTGCATATTTGGTAATTGCCGCACGATACACCAGGTATGAGTGTTTAATTTGGGCTTGGATGTTGGTATCATAGGGTAATCCTTCCCCACGTTCGTGGGGTGTGGTAGAAAAAGCGATCGCCCTTAAGTTTTCGAGGCTAGGAGGGCGATCGTTTTCACTGTACATAGATCATATGTTGCATACGCATCAATGTCAAGTTAAAACATGGGATACGTTAGACTGCGGATTCGAGAACTAGCTGAGCAAAAGGGTTGGACACTAAAGCAAGTTGCCGATCAATCCGGAGTTAATTACAACACTGTCAGAAGCTACGTTCAGCGCGATGCTTTGAATACAGTCGATCTTTCTGCTGTCTACAAAATTGCCCGCGCCTTCGACGTGACAATGGAAGATTTGGTCGAGATTTTGGAAGATTGAGGGCGCACCAATGGGGCGTGTTCGACTAAAAATTCTAGCGCTGGTAGAAGAAAAGGGCGATCGCGCTAATGGGATACGTTGATTAATGCCGTACTTATCGCCGCCGTTTCTTTACTTGTTCGTAGGGGAAACAATCAATAACGTCAGATAGCATATAACTACCTTTGGAATCTGATTCCATCAGTTCCAAGTAGACAGTCTTGGGGACTTCAAAGTATCGATATGTTTTGCCACTATTGAAAACAACTTCGAGGGTGTAGCTTTCCTCGTCATAACCCGCAGATTGGATCATGCTAGATTCAACAGGTTCTAGTTTCATGGTAATTAGGCGATGCTTTTCTCTAACTATTTATAGCCGATCGCCCTGCAATTTAAATTAGCCCGCCTAAAAAAACAGAATACTCAGATCCTCGACTTCGCAGAAGTCCGGGATGTAGCGCGCGATCGCCCGCTTTCCCCTAAAATAACTTCTACTCCCCCAATCCAAAATCTAAAATCTAAAATCTAAAATCGATATGTCTCATTCCACAGATATCGTCACCCTCGCCCGCTGGATGGCTGCCGATTTCAGCAACCAAGCCCAAGCCTTTGAAAATCCGCCATTCTTCGCCCACATCCGCGTCTGCATGAGGCCTTTGCCGATCGAAGTTCTGGATGGGATCAGCTTGTACCTAGAACAAGCCTACGATATTGAACTGAATGTACCGTACCGAGTCCGAGTTTTGAAATTAGTCCCGGTGGGCGATCGAATCGACATCGAAAATTATGCCATAGAAAACGAAGAACAATTCTACGGCGCTGCCCGCGACCCGCAACGGCTGCAAGAAATCAAAAAAGCACAACTGACTCTACTTCCCGGCTGCACCTTTATTACGCAGTGGACGGGCAACAGCTTCAAAGGGTCTGTCGAACCCGGAAAAGGCTGCATGGTGGTCAGAAAGGGCAAAAAAACCTATTTAGACAGCGAATTCGAGATTGACCAAGAAAAGTTTATTAGCCACGATCGCGGACGTGACCCAGAAACCGACGCCCACGTCTGGGGTGCCCAGGCCGGCCCCTTTGAATTCACCCGCCGAGCCAGTTTCGCCGACGAAATTCAGGTTTAATCTAAAAAAACAGACTCCTTCCTGGGCGAACACGCTTGATTAAAGGTTCAGAATGCACCAATACCTGGTACATTAACCCAGTATTGGCAAGCAAGATTCACCGTTGATTTATGAAAGTCCTGGTTATTGGTGGCGATGGCTATTGCGGTTGGGCAACCGCACTCTACCTTTCTAACAAAGGTTACGAAGTTGGCATCCTCGACAGCTTCGTGCGGCGGCACTGGGATCTGGAACTGTGCAGCGACACCCTCACTCCCATCGCACCGATTCAGCAACGACTCCAGCGATGGCAAGATTTAACGGGCAAGTCGATCGACTTGTTCGTCGGTGACATCACCAACTACGATTTTCTCAGCAAAAGCATGAGAAAATTTGCACCAGAGGCGATCGTCCATTTCGGCGAACAGCGTTCGGCACCTTTCTCAATGATCGATCGCGAACACGCAGTCCTTACTCAAGTCAATAACGTCGTCGGGACACTCAACCTGCTGTACGCCATCCGCGAAGACTTCCCCGATTGTCACCTAGTGAAATTGGGGACAATGGGCGAATACGGCACGCCGAATATTGACATTGAAGAAGGCTACATTACGATCGAACACAACGGGCGCAAGGATACACTACCCTATCCCAAACAACCAGGCAGTTTCTACCACCTGTCAAAAGTCCACGACTCCCACAACATCCATTTTGCTTGCAAAATCTGGGGTTTAAGAGCCACCGACTTAAATCAGGGCGTAGTTTACGGCGTGCTCACAGATGAAACCGGCATGGATGAACTGCTGATCAACCGTTTGGACTACGACGGAGTATTCGGTACAGCATTGAACAGATTTTGCATCCAAGCTGCGATCGGTCATCCTTTGACGGTTTATGGCAGTGGCGGACAAACCCGCAGCTTCTTAGACATTCGGGATACCGTGCGGTGCGTGGAATTAGCGATCGCCAACCCCGCCGAAGCCGGACAATTCCGCGTCTTCAACCAATTCACCGAACAATTCAGCGTCGGCGACTTAGCCTCCTTGGTGCAAAAAGCAGGCACGGCAATGGGATTAAAAGTAGAAATCAACAACATCGAAAATCCCAGAGTCGAGAAAGAAGAACATTATTTCAATGCCAAAAACACCAATTTGCTAGATCTCGGTTTGCAACCGCACTATCTCTCAGATTCCCTGCTCGATTCTCTGCTGAATTTTGCTACAAAATATCAGCACCGTGTGGATAAAAACCAGATTTTGCCGAAGGTTTCTTGGAAGTAAGTTCTGGTATCTATTTGCGGGGTAAGAGATTTTTTAACGAACCGCGAAGGCGCGAAGCGCGCGAAGTAAGAGAAAAGAAGGGAAGATAGGAGAAGGGTTCGCAAGTTCTGAATGGACTTGGCTGTATATTACGATAATCTATCTTTTTTATCTCTTGCTCTGTGTTCTCTGTGTCCTCTGCGGTTAATTAAAAGATGGCATCAGGTTTTTACTGCTGGCTTGTTTGAGAAGAAAAGCCGTGAAAAGTCGAATTCTAATTCTGTTACTTTTAGTGGTTATGCCTGGATTTTCAGCGAAGGCAGTTTGGGCTTATTATTTAATAGGACAATGGGCTGCTGTAACGCCGAGCGATCTAAATTAGTGGCGAGTTAGCGAAGGCTTATCTGCCACTTAAAAAGCAAGATAAATTGCCGGAACAGCACAGGAAATTTACAGAATTAATTGCTTGACCAAAAGTGTGGGATGGCTTTTAGGTGGGATAATTGTATCAATTGGCATTCAGGGAATTGGCATTTTATCCCAAAAACCTCTCGCTCGGAATTAGCTGTACTGCAACTGACAGAAAAAGTGTAGAAAAGCAGCCGATAGCACGCCATGACTGACTCCCCCCGACACAGTGTATCCTGTTACCGATGACGTTTGCCCCAAGCTATAATTATCTGCTCCCTAAGTAACTTATTTTTATGAAAATTGCTCTTTTCACTGAAACATTTTTGCCGAAAATAGACGGCATTGTAACGCGCCTGATTCACACTGTAGATCACTTGCAGCGATCGGGCGAACAAGTTCTGATATTTTCTCCAGATTACGGAATTAAAGAATACAAAGGCGCACGAGTTTACGGGGTGGAGGGCTTGCCTTTGCCAATGTACCCGGAATTGAAAATGGCACTTCCTTCTCCCGCTGTCGGTCGCCAATTAGAGCAGTTTAAACCGGATATTATTCATGTTGTCAATCCCGCTATTTTGGGATTGGGCGGTATATATTACGGGAAAAAGTTCAACATTCCGATTTTGGCTTCTTACCACACGCATTTGCCGAAATATTTGCACCATTACGGTTTTGGAGTCCTCGAACCTTTATTGTGGGAATTGCTCAAAGGTGCTCACAACCAAGCAGAATTGAATCTGTGTACTTCTACAGCAATGGTGGAAGAACTCAGAAACCACGGCATCGATCGGGTAGATTTGTGGCAGCGGGGCGTAGATACTGAAATGTTTGTCCCGGAATTGGCAAGTCGAGAAATGCGATCGCGCCTTTCTGCAAATAACCCAGACAGTCCCCTGCTGCTGTACGTCGGCCGCCTCGGTGCAGAAAAAGAAATCGAACGCATCAAACCCGTCCTCGCAGCAATTCCCGATGCCCGCCTCGCCTTAGTGGGAGACGGCCCGCATCGGCAAACCCTGGAACAATATTTTGCCGGTACACCCACCAATTTTGTCGGCTATCTCAAGGGGCAAGAACTGGCAAGAGCTTACGCATCTGCCGACGCCTTCATTTTTCCCTCCCGCACCGAAACCCTGGGCTTAGTGCTCCTAGAAGCCATGGCTGCGGGGACGCCTGTAGTGGCAGCGCGCAGCGGCGGAATTCCCGATATCGTCACCGACGGTGTTAACGGATATTTATTTGATCCCGCTGACGAAGAAGGAGCACTCGCCGCCACCCAGCGTCTGTTTGCGAATCCTGAAGAACGGGAAACCCTGCGCCATAACGCTCGCCGAGAAGCCGAACGCTGGGGTTGGGCCGCCGCCGCCGCACAACTGCAGCGCTACTATCAATCGGTGGTATTTTCCCAGTCCATGCCCAGAGCAGCCTAAATGTCAGGATCTGTAGCACCTTGAAACATCACCGCCAGCTTAGCTTCGCTGTTCGATCGTCAGTTTGTATTGAATACGGATGTTTTCAAAGATTGATCGAACTTTTTTGCTGTATAAATTACCGTTGTTATCCTGCTGTTGCATTTACCATTAAACTATGAGTAAGCTCTGTAGGAATGCCTTGCGCGCTGCTTTCATAGCGCCCTTTAGCTGACCGGATACGGTCGCCGAGTGCGCTAAAACAGTCACACCGCGCGCTGGGGCCGAGAACAGGGCGTCCAATCTACATTGCACTCTCGATCCAACTAAAGCCTGTCACCTAATGTTCAGGCTAGCAGTTTTGCTAACTCAAGTTCAGCTTGAATTGACGAACCCTCATCAGTATCGAGGTTGTAAAAAAGATCGATCGAGCATACATAACAAGCAAACTGAAGTTGCGTGCGCCACTTTTGAACTCACGATTCATCAAAGCGACAAGCGAGTGCCGATGCGCTTGCAAACAAATTCAAGAGTTTGCACCGCCGAATCTAGCGCCGATCGACCTGCGGTCAGTCTACCCCTCTGAGCAAGCAGTTAATCATGACATTCTCCAATACTGGTAGCGTTCTGGCTACACTGACTCAAGTCAATTTTATGGGGGCATTGACCTCCCGTGTTAAGAGCCTGCCAGTTCCTGAATTAGTGTGCCTGCTGGACTTTATCACGGCTGAATTTCAGCAATTTATCCGGGCGATGGACCTGATTAACAATGAAGCACTCGAAAGTCTCTTAGAGCAACTTTTAGATGCCTTCACTGTCAAAATTGGTCAAATTTTGCAAGCAGACCGGACAACAATTTTTTTGGTTGACTCGAACAAAAATCAACTGTGGCACAAAACCGTCGATCCACTTACGGGCGAGGATGTAGAAGTGCGCTTGCCGATGGATGCAGGCATTTTAGGCTATGTAGCAACAACCGGAAAATCGATTAATGTCGCCGAAGCTCGATCGCACGAGTATTTTAATACCGAAGTAGACGAACCACCGGGCTATCAGATCGAGACCATCCTCTGTATGCCAATTTTTAGCAGCAAGAGCCAACATGAACCCGTAGCGGTGGTCAGATTGTTAAATAAAGCTGGCGATGCCCCCTTTAACGAGGAAGACGAACAGCAGTTCCAGGCTTTTGCAGATTCGATCGGGATTATTCTCGAAAGCTGTCAGTCTTTCTACGTCGTGGCGCGCAACCAGCGAGGGGTTGCCGCACTTTTGAGAGCCACCACGACTTTGGGTCAAAGTCTTGACTTGGAAACAACTTTGCGCTCTGTAATGGATCAAGCTCGCGACTTGATGCAAGCCGATCGCAGCACGCTATTTTTGTTAAATCGGGAAACCAACGAACTCTGGACAAAAGTCGCCAAGGCTGACGGCACAACGATGATGGAAATTCGTATTCCCGCGAATAGGGGAATTGCTGGCTATGTCGCTTCGACTGGTCAACCTCTAAATATTACAGATGCTTACGACGATCCCCGCTTTGACCCATCTACAGACCAGCAAACGGGATACCGCACTCGGACTGTCTTGTGTATGCCGGTGCATAACGCTAAAGGTGAGCTGATCGGGGTAACTCAGCTAATTAATAAGAACCAAGGTAGTTTCACCCCTTCCGACGAAGAGTTTTTGCGAGCGTTTAATTCCCAAGCGGGCATGGCGCTGCAAAATTCTCAACTGTTTCAAAACGTGATGGTGGAAAAGCAGTATCAAAAAGATATGCTGCAAAGTCTTTCAGATGCAGTAATTTCCACCGATTTACAGGGGCGAGTTGTAACGATTAACGAAGCAGCGCTGGAATTGTTGGGCTGTCCGGTAAATCAAGCTAAAAGCAAACACAATCCCCAGATTTGGGAAGATAAACTGGTGAATCGCTATGTTTGGGAAGTTGTGCCGATCGACAATTTGCAATTTCGACTAGAAGACAGTCTCAAAAATGCTGCCCGACATTACGTTCCTGAACAAAGTTTAACTGTGGGACTGTTGGTAGAAAAAACGCTAAATTCCCAAAAAAAAGAAGAAGAAGAAAGTTATATTTTGGCCGTGCCCGATCGCACTGATCCTAATTTATATTACGCTTGGGGCGAAAACCGCGCGTGGACTGAGGAAGTAGCGCTGGCAGAATTAGCTAATGCCCAATCTCTATTTGCGCTGCGAAATTCTGCCCTGTATCACCCTTATTGTCCGCTGCCCATTCCCGCCTCTCGAATTAAAGTAATTGAACGTAGTTTGAATTTGACTGTCAACCCGCTGATCAATCCAGAGGGCGGCGTGCGCGGCGGTTTAGTGGTACTCGAAGACATCAGCCGCGAAAAGCGGATGAAAAATACGATGTACCGCTACCTGACTCCTGGGGTCGTAGATAAAGTGATGGCTTTGGGTGAAGGCGCCCTGATGGTGGGCGAACGCAAAGAAGTGACTATTTTATTTTCCGACATTCGCGGCTACACCACGCTGACTGAAAATTTGGGAGCGTCGGATGTGGTATCCCTGCTGAACGAATATTTTGAGACGATGGTGGAGGCAGTTTTCCACTACGAAGGCACTTTAGACAAGTTTATCGGCGATGCTTTAATGGCGGTTTTCGGCGCGCCCCTGCCGCTGAATCCCCCGGAAAGTCATGGTTGGATGGCGGTGCAGTCGGCTTTAGATATGCGCCGGCGTTTGAAAGAGTTTAATGATTCTCGCCCCGGCGAAGATCCATTTCGCTTCGGAATTGGAATTAGTTCCGGAGAGGTGGTTTCGGGAAATATTGGTTCTCAAAAGCGAATGGATTACACGGTAATCGGCGATGCGGTGAATTTGAGTTCGCGATTGGAACAGCTTACAAAGGAGTACGGCTGCGATATAATTTTGAGCGAATTTACATACAGTTTGTGTCGCGAAGGGATTTGGGTGCGAGAGTTGGACAAGGTGCGGGTTAAGGGCAAAAATCAGCCAGTGGGTATTTACGAGTTGCTGCAAAATAGTTCTGAACCCATGGATGGGGAAACCGTTCGGTTTTTGGAACTTTACAGTAACGGTAGGGATGCTTATATTGCTAGAAATTTTCAGAAAGCTATTAGTTATTTTGAAGCGGCTTTAGCAATGCGACCCAGCGATCGACCTGTGGAAGTTCACCTAGACCGATCCCTGAGCTATTTGGAAGTACCCCCGCCCGATGATTGGGACGGTGTGCATACGATGACAACCAAGTAGTAGATCATATTACATCCGAGTGTTCAAAAGTAAAAAGATTTGATAAAGATTTTAAATCTTCCTTATGACAGAGTTAACAAGTGTAAAAATGTGAAATGATAAATCGGATGGCATATTAAAGTTAGTATTTATTTCCAGGCTAACAATTAAATGAGTTATTTATCTGTTCCGAATGCCACAAAAGCTGATCGCATTCTGGTGGTAGACGACGCACCAGATAATGTTTTGTTGGTTCAAACAATCCTAGAAGAAGAAGGTTACGAAATTAGCACGGCGGAAAACGGCTTTTCTGCCTTAAGTCAAATTGAGAAGTCAGCCCCGGATTTGGTACTTCTCGACGTGATGATGCCGGGAATGGATGGTTACGAAGTCACTAAACGCATCCGACAAAATAAGGAATTGCCCTTTATTCCGATTTTGCTGATCACGGCTCACGACAGTGCCAGCGTAGTCCAGGGATTGGACATGGGAGCAGACGATTTCATCCGCAAACCAGTCGAAATGGATGAACTGCTGGCGAGGGTTCGATCGCTCCTGCGGCTTAAACACAGCGTAGACGAGCGCAATTCGATCGCCCTCCAGCGCGAAGATTTTGTCTCCCGACTCGCTCACGACTTGCGGACGCCCCTCGTAGCAGCCGATCGAATGCTAACTTTAATGCAGCAGGGAGCTTTGGGAGAAATTTCTCTTCCCATGCGCGACGCTTTCGGGACGATGGTTCGCAGCAACCAAAACCTGATCGCGATGGTAAATATGTTGCTGGAAGTATATCGCTATGAAGCAGGCCGCAAATCCCTGAGTTTCGCTGCCGTGGACTTGCGCCAGCTTATTACTGAGGTAGCTGAAGAACTAGCTCCCCTAGCGGATGCTAAAGGTTTGTCGGTAAATTTAGACTTGAAAGAAAGTGCAGAAAGTGCACCGATTGCGAAGTATCCGGGCGATCGTCTGGAACTGCACCGCTTGATGACAAATTTAATCGGAAATGCAATTAAATTCACCGACAACGGCTCAATAGATGTCAGCTTAAAAGCTGCTAATTCACCTGCTTATACGAGCTTCAAAAACCAACCGCTGGCATGGGTAATCATAGACATCAAAGACACCGGTGCCGGCATTTCTCCCACCGAACAAGCAAAGTTATTTGAAAGGTTTAGCTCGGGAACTCATAAGAAGTCCAGTACAGGTTTGGGACTACATCTCTGCCGCCAAATAGTCGAAGCTCACCGCGGCACGATCGAGGTAACATCAGAGTTGGGCAAAGGCAGTTTGTTTACTATTCGCTTGCCTTGTTAGAGCGGTATAAATAACTCTAACTTTCGGGTGCTAAAGGCCCACATTACTACAGATAAACTGTAAGTGTAGGGTGCGAACTGCGTACCTAATCGAATTATGGTTAATTTACCAGATGTCATATAATGACTTGGCAACCGAATTGATGGCGATATGTCTAACTGTCCAGTGTGTGGTGCTGAATACTTAGAAGGAAAAGCAGAGTTTTGCTCGATTTGCGGCTGGGATTTGACTCCCTACCCGCAGCGTGCGAAGCCTTCCAAAACTTATTTAAAAAAAGAACAAGTTAGATTGCAGTGGGCAAAAGAAATGTGGGAATTTGCCCGCAATCAACAAAATTTATCAGCTAAATTTGATGAGTTGCAGGGGGAATTGCAGCAAGGCGCGATCGCCCGCACGTACCTTCAATCTCAGTTAGAATGGGTTCTATACCGCCTCGAACAACTAAACCCCGAATTGATTGTCAGCACTCTACTGCGGCTGGAAGACAAAATCGGCGCTATACCTGACAAAACTCCGGCTATCTCCGAAGTGGGGATGGACTACCGCCAACTGACAAAGCTATTAGAAACTGGAAAATGGCGCAAAGCTGATGAACACACTTGGGAAATCTTGCTGCAAATCGCTGTCAGGGAAGACGAAGGCTGGCTGAGTGCAGCCGATATTGACAGTTTTCCTCCTACAGACCTTCGTACGATCGACCGACTTTGGCAACAATACAGCAGCGGGCGGTTCGGGTTGAGCGTGCAGCAGCAGATTTGGGAAAGTACCGAGGCAAATTATACTGAATTTTGCGATCGAGTCGGCTGGCGAGTCAAGGAAAATTGGAAATATTATAGCGAGCTCTCCTTCAACGAAGATGCTCCCCCCGGACATCTCCCCGTCACCGCATGGAGGCAGCGCGCCTGTTACGGTGCTGGTCAACTCACCGCAGCAGAAAACTTTGCCCGCATTGCTGCGAAACTGGCAACTGGCGATCGGTGATCATCCAAAATAAAAAATTCAAAATCGACATTAACTGCTATAATCAAAACGGTTTAGCAACTGGGGCTGTGGCTCAGATGGATAGAGCAAGCGCCTCCTGAAGAATCGGGCACCCTGCGAGGAAACTCTAGGAGTGAATGTGGTCAAATTTGGTGAAACCTAAAGAGTTCGTGGGTTCCTATGACTCTAAGGCAATACCAAGCCAAGCCTGAGTTCAGGGCGATTATGCGATCGCCTATATTGAAATCAGGAAGGTTTAGAGACTAGACGGTCACCACCTAAAAGCTGCAAGCATATGGTGAAGGTATAGTCCAGAGAGTGGGGAAACTCACACAAATCTGAAGCGCTAGGCCGCCGGTTCGAACCCGGCCAGTCCCGTTAAAAACCAAGAAAAATTAAAATCAGGAGGGGAAAGCTTAAGTTTGGCCCCTCTTTTTTGCATATCCGCTAACGAATTCGCCCACAGACGAATACTTGCTGGAAGACGAGGACTTACGCAGAACCTCTCTCTCTAGAGTCCATCTGAAATCTAAAATCTAAAATCCCCCGTTTAAGCCCCCAACATAAGCGTAGAGTCAATCTAAAATCTAAAATCTAAAATCTAAAATCTAAAATCCTATGATCCCCCGACCCTTTTTTAATTTTTAATTTTTAATTCCTGTTAGTGGGCTATACGTGCGGTATTTTTTGTTATGGTTCCTTTGTGAGTTACATAAAATTTTTATAGGTTTAGATGTGGTTAAAAATCAATTCAAACACGCAGCGTTACAAGCGTTTGAACACTTCACGCAGTTTTTGGTTCCTAGTAGGGCTTTTGATGGCGTGCTGGTTTGGCTATCAGCAGGTTAAGAGCGAATTTCAGAGACCCCAAGCTTTGTTAGTTCTAGGTGGGGCTACGGAGCGAGAGGTGTTTGCCGCCAAATTTGCTCAGGATTATCCTGAATTGCCGATTTGGGTGTCGTCTGGGAGCAATCCTGAGTTCGCGGAATGGGTGTTTTCAGAAGCGGGAATTGAGTCCGAGCGCCTGCACTTAGACTACAGAGCGGTGGATACGGTAACAAATTTTACTACCCTGGTAGATGAATTGAAAGCTCAAGGGATTGAGAGCGTGTATCTGATCACTTCTGACGATCATATGCGGCGAGCTCAGATTATCGGCGAAATCGTACTCGGCAGTCGAGGCATTAGTTTTAAGCCTGTGGCAGTTCCGTCTGGGCGAACCCCCGAACCGGTGGAAAAAGCTGTTCGCGACGGCGCTAGGGCTATTCTTTGGCTCACCACCGGTTATACGGGTGCTAACTTCAGCCAAGCCAGAATTGAATAAACAAAGGGAAGGATTAAGCAAGTTTTAGTTTTTTCCATTCCCTCTGGTTTTAAAACTTCTCTTCTATCGCGATTTAAGGAAACGCGAAGATGCTGATGAAAAATGCGTAAAAGAACAGAAGAGAAAAGAAGGAGTAGTTTAAAATTAGTAGATGAACTTCAAAAGCTAAAATTAATGACCGAGCAAATTCTGCCGCAAGTTCTGGATAAAATTTTGAGTGACACCAAAACGCCGGATGATGTTTTTTCCGCTTTGGTGCCGGCTTTAGGCGAGGTGTTAAATTGCGATCGGGTATTTCTCTACCTCCGCAATCCTGAAACGCAAAGGGGCAGAGTACCTTACTGCTGGCGTCGCAACTCGAACTTTCCAGAGATTGGGGACGCGGAATGGAAAAAAGAACCCGAATCTTTAGGGGAAGAAGACCCTTTATTTGCAGCAGCTTTGCGAACTGAACCGTCGATTTTTGTTGAGGATGTTGAGACAGCCAATCCTGAAGTTGTCAACAAAAATTTTGAGGCAAAAGAGTTCGGACATCGAGCTTTGATTCACGCTCACCTTTGTGCTGACGGCTTATTGTGGGGGGTTTTGCAGCCTTGTATGTTCGATCGCCCCAGAGTTTGGACTGACTTCGATCGCCAAGTTATCGCAGCAGTTACAGAAAAAATTTCCCCTTTAGCTGTCGCTTATGTCACCGCCTCAGCATCAAAAGATGAGCGATAAAAATCAATAATTTACCTGTAGGCAGCGGGTGGGTAATGAATGAATGTCAAGTTAAGACTAAAACCACGTCTAGGTCGGGGTTTTATCCGAATTTCAATGCCCTTCCCGGCCGAGAAAAGAATGTTTCCTCAATCCCCCCTTTTTAAGTTAGGGGGGATTGAGTAACTAATTTTCAAACAAAAGTCTGGTACTAAATTTGAGCTGATTGTTATCACTAATGGTGAGGTGTGCATCGCCCTAGGGATACACTTGGTGCACAATTCCTGTTTAAACTGAAGTTCCCCCAGTAGGGGGAATGTTCAAATCTCACAAACCCTTGCACTACAAGGAACGATCGCCTTTTTACCCC
>NZ_JAUPTE010000067.1:0-34871 GCF_036701705.1 Microcoleus sp. w1-18aA5
ACTCACGATTATCTCGGATGATTTACTTTTATCCCCTCCATCTGCCTATGTGCCAGTTGGGGGTGCGGAATGTGGGTTCAATTTGAGTTCCATCTGAAAGATGAACTAATTTTGTAAGTCCCATATCACAGCCAATTACTTTGACAACATCCTTAAGATGTTTTGTCGTGTAGTCGGGGATAGACTTATCCTCAATGCGAACGGAGACATACCAGCCATTTTGTCGCTTCCTTACCGTACACGCTTTAACGGTAAATCCGTTCGGAATTGGGCGCGAGTTGTAAAAACGCATCCAACCTAACTTTGGTAAGTAGATTTTACTGCCTTGTATTTTTACTCCCATCATGAACGTAAAGGAAGTAAAGTTACTGCGGTTTTTGAATTTAGGGAAGCCACGCCCGTCGAAAAAATTCTTATAGGCAGTGTCCAGTCGTTTGACGTTTTGCTGTAAAACTGTCGAGTCTATCCCGGCAAACCAGGGCCTAGCTGCTTTTAATTCTGGCAATGCGGTAATTTGAATGTCGCCTGGGTTGCGTCGAGGGTTTTTAACTTTACCCTCTTTGTCTGTTTTACCTATTTTCCAAGGTTCTCCAGTAGCACCATTTTTACTGACACAACTGGTCAATGGACAAGCTTCACTTTGCGTTCGGATATCGCAATAGTTGCCTTGAATGAATTGTTGACTGTAGTGAGTGATTCTGTCATTAAGACACCAGTTAAAGTGACTGCGTAACATATCCACCCAATTGGACATTTTTGAGTCTTGTGTTTGATTGGGGTGCAACTTGTAGACATAGTTTGTTAACAAGTTTAACTCCTCCTTTTTTGAGGTAATATCAGTATATATCGAAATATTTTATTGACTTAATTTGTTGTATTTTTTAACCAAAGGGCTTTAAAACTTATTCTTTTGCTTGCAAAACCGTCCTATAAGGACGGGGTTTTAAACCCATCTCTCTGATAAGCTGCTGCAGATCGTGATTGCCAGGGCGCGGGGAGAAGGGGAGAGGGGGAGAGAGTCTCAGGGGGAGAAGAATAGAGGGTTTTTCACTGCGGAAGTGAAGATGTGCTTTTTTAAATGCCGAACAGCAAGGGTAGAAAATACAACTAACCACTAAGGTGAAATCTCGCTTACTAAAATGCGGAGATACAATTTACGTTGCGCGAGTCCTGAAAAACGTTAAAGTAAGAAGCAACTCGGAAATTGTAAAGGTTTGCTTGAAAGTTCGGCTGATGGGAGATCGGGAGAACCAGTCAATTTCTAATTTAGGTGAAGTGGGGAGTGCCGACGATCGCCATACTGCATCAGAAGCACTGTGGCTAAGCGATCGAGCTTTGGCAGCTACTAGCAGTGGCATTGTCATTGCTGACGCTAATGCACCAGATTGTCCCATAATTTATTGCAATCCGGCCTTTGAACGGATGACGGGTTACTGCGCCAGTGAAATCTTGGGGCGCAATTGCCGATTTTTGCAAGGCCCGGATACCGATCGAACTACCGTAGCTAAAATCCGCGAGGCCTTGCGCCAAGGTCGAGAAATCCAGACACCAATTAAAAATTACCGCAAAGACGGCACTCCTTTTTGGAGCAAATTATCGCTATCTCCCGTGCGAGACGACAACGCTAATTTGACTCACTTCGTAGGAGTTCAGTCTGACTTGGCGGAACCCATATGTGAAGTGCAGCAAGCATTGCAGCAAGCTAACGACCAACTGCAAACGATTTTGGAAGCAGTTCCGGGAACAGTATCTTGGATTAGCTCGGATTTGCGCTATTTGGGGGTTAACCAGCACTTAGCCAAACTGCATGGTTTGCCCCCGTCGGCTTTTGTTGGTCAAGATATTGGTTTTCTGGGCGCTAGCTCGGATTTTAACTGTTTTGTGGTGGAGTTTTTTGCCGGCGACGCTACGGAAGCGGTTAAAGAACTCAACGTTAAGCTACAAACCGACGGGGGACAGTCCGAGGGATACTATTTGATTGTGGCTCAAAAGTACGATCGGGGCAAAGCAGCTTGTCTGGTAGGGATAGACATTACCGAGCGCAAGCTGGCAGAAGAAGCTCTGGTGCTGACTCGCAAGGCGGTGGAAAGTTCGAGTGACGCGATCGGCATCAGCGATGCGAACGGCACTCACATCTATCAAAATCAAGCGTTTTCTCAGCTATTTGAATGGGACACCGCAGAGGAATTTAGACTAGCCGGAGGTATATCGGCGGTTTTTGCTGACCCCGCAGTCGCCAGGGAGGTACTCGACACGATCGCCCAAGGTTATTCTTGGTTTGGTGAAATTACTAACTGCACTAAAAGCGGTCAAACTTTGCAAGTTTTGCTGCGGGCCGATGCTATTAAAGACCGCACAGGGAAAATTGTCGGTCTGATTTACATGAATACCGATATTACCGACCAGAAGCGCACGGAACAAGAGCTGCGACAAAGCGAGAAGCGCTTTCGATCGTTGATTGAAAATGCTAGAGACATTATTGTGATTCTCGACGAGAAAGGCTTTTGCCGCTATGTCTCTCCTTCCCTAGAGCGGATTTTGGGCTACCCGACGGCGGAAATCCTCGGCCGGTCTATCTTTGACTTGATTCACCCTGACGAATTGCTGATAGTGGATCAAGTTTTCAAAGGTGTCATGCAAATGCCGAAAGTTAGCCTGGGAATGGCGGAATACCGAGTACAGCACAAGGACGGTTCCTGGTGCGTGTTGGAAGCGGTGGCGACGAATTTGCTCAACGAACCTTCGGTGCGGGGAATTGTGGTCAACTGTCACGACGTGACTGAGCGCAAGATGGCTGAAGAACAACTGTTGCACGATGCTTTGCACGATGCGCTGACAGAGTTGCCGAACCGTGCTTTGTTGACTGACAGGTTGGGGCAAGCTTTTGCCCGTGCCCAACGGCATCCGAGTGAGCAGTTTGCGGTGCTGTTTCTGGATTTGGACAGGTTTAAGGTGATTAATGACAGTCAGGGACACCGCACGGGCGATCGCCTGTTGGTGGCTGTGGCTCGCCGTCTCTTAACTTGTTTGCGCCCAGGGGATACGGTGGCTCGTCTGGGGGGAGATGAGTTTGTGATTTTGCTTGAGGAAATTAAAGGTGTTGATGAGGCGATCGCCCAAGCAAAGGCAATTCTCAAAACGATCGAACGACCGCTTTATTTGGAAGGTAATAAAGTTTTAATTACTGCTAGCATCGGCATTGCTTTGAGTACCGACAAATATCAGTGGCCGGGAGATATTTTGCGCGATGCTGATATTGCAATGTACCGAGCGAAAGCTCTCGGTAAAGCTCGCTACGAAGTTTTTACCAGTGCGATGCACACTCAGGCTGTGGCTTTGATGCACTTGGAACACGATTTACGGGAGTCGGTTGAAGAACTAAATTTGAAATATTCGATAGTGGATTTTGCCTGTGGGACGGCGGCGGAAAACTCGCCGATGAGTGAAATCGATCGCAGATTGGAGCGTCCGAAGCCGCAATTGCCTACTTTAAAATTGGAATGTCCTTTTACTGTTTATTATCAGCCGATCGTTTGTTTGAAAACTGGCTCTGTTATCGGATTTGAGTCTTTGGTGCGCTGGCTGCACCCGGAACGGGGTTTAGTTTCCCCTATGGAATTTATTGCGATGGCGGAGGAAACAGGGTTAATTATGCCTTTGGGTTTGTGGGTTTTGAACGAAAGCTGTCGCCAAATTATTCAGTGGCAAAGTTTGAATTTACCTGTGGGAAACTCGCGGCTGACTGTAGCAGTAAATCTTTCCGGGAGGCAGTTTGCGGAACCGGAATCCATCCAGCAAATTAAACAAGTTTTGCAGGAAACGGGTGTTGACACTCGCTGTTTGAAGTTGGAGATTACTGAGAGTGTGGTGATGGAAGATGGGGAAGCGGCGGCGGCGATGCTTTCGCAGTTGAGAGATTTGGGTATCGGGCTGTGTATTGATGATTTTGGCACTGGTTATTCGTCTTTGAGTTATTTGCACAAGTTCCCGATTAATATTTTGAAGGTCGATCGCTCTTTTGTCAGTCGCATCGGAGAAAAGGGTGAAAATTTGGAAATCGTGCGGGCGATCGTCATGCTGGCCCGCAGTTTGGGGATGGAGGTAGTCGCAGAAGGTGTCGAAACCGCCGTCCAATTGGCTCAAATGCGGGCGATCGGCTGCGAGTACGGTCAAGGGTACTTTTTCTCTAAACCTCTCGACAGTGAGGCAGCTACAGCCTTGTTGAGGCGATCGCCCAAATGGTGAACTGAACTAAACATTTAACCGGATCAAATTGCTTGATTGTCAATAAGGGCGATCGATCTTTTCTTACTCAATGCCTTGAGTGTTAAAATCAAAATTTAGTATAATAGAAAACTATCGAGATAGGTAAAAATATATGTCTCAATCTATTGTGCCAGCAGTCGAAGAAAAACAGCTCGATAAATCGCCGACATTAACTTTTGAAGAATACAGAGTTTATCAAAGCAAGGACGATGTAAAATACGAACTGTACAAAGGCAAATTAATACCGATGGCAACGGCTAGCGCATTACACACAAGCATCTGCGAATTTTGGGTTTACAAATTGCAGCGTTACCTAGCTGAACATAATCTGGATTTAGTCGTAAAAACTTCTGTGGGAGTCAGAACAGAAGATGCTACATCCCGCATTCCCGATGTAGTTGTTTGCACAGAAAGTTTGTGGCAACAAGTTCTTGGCAGACCCGGTTCTGGCATCTTAGACTTGAGCGAAACACCTTTATTTGTAGTAGAAGTAGTGAGCCAAGATCGGCGAGCAGATTATGTACTTAAACGAACAGAATACGAACAGGCTAACGTGCCGGAATATGTGATTGTTGATCCGACACAAAACAGACAGCGGGTGCGAGTTATGGCATTTCCCGAAGGTGATGACGTTTATACACAGGTAGATTACTTGCCGGGTGAGGAAATGGTATCTGTAGTATTTCCCAATCTGAGATTATCAGTCAATGAAATTTTAGATCCGCCATTGGTAGAAGGGTTAATTAAAGCCGAACAAGCTCAATTGCAGCAACTACAAACAGTCGAACAGCGTGCTGAAAGGTTGGCCGCGAGGTTACGAGAGTTGGGCGTAGATCCTGATGCTGTGTAGGAAATTGGATGAAGTACGTGAAGCGAAGATATCCCGCAGGGAATCGCCCTTGACGTATCTCAATCATCTATAGCCATCCTAAATCATTTGTGAATTTCTTACTCCTTCCCCTTGATAAAGGGAGGGTTGGGGTGGGGTCAAAAATTTACGACTCCTGCAAGGATTGCTATAGCGGCAAGTCGTGGAGTCAAGAATGGCGATCTTTGCCGAACCGAAGCCTATACTCTTAAAATCAAAATTGAGTATAATAGAAAACTATCGAGATAGGTAAAAATATATGTCTCAATCTATTGTGCCAGTAGCAGAAGAAAAACAGCTCGATACTTCGCCGACCTTAACTTTTGAAGAATACCGATTTTATCAAGGAGAATCTGATGTAAAATATGAACTGTACAAAGGCAAATTAATCCCGATGCCAACAGCCACAATTTTACATATCAAAATTTGCGAATATTTAGTTTACCAATTGCAGCGTTACCTAGCTGAACACAATCTCGACTTAGTAGTAAAAACAGGTCTGGGAGTGAGAACAGATGAAGATAAATCTCGGATTCCCGATGTAGTTGTCTGCACTCAAAGTCTTTTGGAACAAGCTGCTGCTAGACCCGGTGCAGGTATCCTCGAATTTGATGAAAAGCCGCTGTTAGTGGTAGAAGTAGTCAGCGAAAATCGCCGCGAAGATTACGTAGTCAAACGCGGAGAGTACGAATTAGCGAATGTGCCAGAATATTGCATTGTTGACCCTAAAACGGGCAAGCAAAAAATCCGGCTTTTTGCATTGATTGAAGGTGAAGATGGTTACACGTATACAGATTTCTTGCCGGGTGAGGAAATGGAATCTGTAGTATTTCCCAATCTGAGATTATCAGTCAATGAAATTTTAGATCCGCCATTGGTAGAAGGGTTAATTAAGGCAGAACAAGCTCAATTGCAGAAAGCTGAAAGGTTGGCGGCGAGGTTGCGGGAGTTGGGCGTAGATCCTGATGCTGTGTAGGAAATTGGATGAAGTACGTGAAGCGAAGTTATCCCGCAGGGAATCGCCCTTGACCTCTCTCAATCCTCTAGCGGCAAGTCGCGCAGGAAATAAAAGCGATCGCTTTGCCAATTTTCTCCTTTAATTCGCCCTAAGTAACCAGTCAGCGGTGAAGAAAGTTCTATAGTCAAATCCTTTACTGATTCGTTTGTCAGCTTAGAATCGGTGGCGGCAAATCTAGCATTGTATTGAACTTTAATCTCAACAACCGTCGGGAAGTCGCTATCTGAGCAAAGTTGTTTCACTGCTTGTATGATTTGCGATCGCAGCCTAATTTCTCTTTCAACTTTCTGAATATAATCATTAATTCTTTCGTCAATTTGCCGCCCCATTTCTAGATAGGGCTTGAGTTCAAGTAAGTTGACAGCACCTGGATATTTAGCTTTTAACTCAACTAGCTTTTGTAAAGTCATGGCATTGATAATACTAACTTTCCATTCTTGTGCTGCTTTCAACATATCCACCGAAGGATTGCCCGGGCCAATCACTAACTTGGTAGATTCTAAAAATTTATCCCGACTTAAGTGCATTCCTCCCAGTTTAATCAATTCCTCAGCAGTTCGACTGGGGATAAGTCTACCCGCCTTACACTCACCAACTAAGGGATAGGGTTGGGAGCAAAATAAATCTAACCCACCAGCACCGCCTTTGTAGGCATTCTCAATCTTGAATCCTAAGAATTCAAGGCTTTGACGTGTGATATTCTCAAAATCGGTGCCTGCTTGATAGTTGCTTTTTTTTTCTTCTAGTTCTATGCTGCGATTTCCCAAAGCTGCGATTTTTTTAATCCAACCTAAATCTAGATCTGGTTTTGCTGCTGGTAAATTTTCCGACCAACCGAGAAATATTTTGATTTCTGCGTCTAGTTGTTTGGCTTTTGGGTTGGTGGTGGATAAATGCACTAATGCACTTTGCAACTCTTCCAATTCTGGATGTTCGGGAGGTTCTAGTTTTTCCAGTTGTTGACGGCGTTTGGCAAACATAGACTCGCTCAACACAGGCGTTGAATCAGTAACAGTTAGAGATGTGGGCAAAGATACAAAATTGCCGCTGGGATGCACGGGCATTTCCAGCGGCTGAGGCAGCAAATAGACGCGAAGATGAGCTACAAAAATAAAAGGACGCTGCTGGAGAATTTGCTGTAATGCCTCTGTTTTCCAGACTGTTAACCGCGACAAAGCCTCTAATGTTTCAGGCTCATTCACCATTTGGCACAATTCGCACCTAGCCCAAGCTTTGATCGAAACTTTATCTGAATTTAACTGAGCAAGTGCCTTTTGAGCAACGGGTAAAAAATGCGATCGATAATATCGCTCGTAGGGCAAGTTACCGGAAACATTGCCAGGATAGAGTGCATATTGTTCTCCAGAATTAAACGTTCGCCAAACTATTGCTGCCATCATTCGCCCTTGGATTAAAGCTTCTAGGTCAGGAGCAGGCAAACGGATAGCCCTGTCAATGTTGACTAGCGACATGAAAGTATTTGTCCCAATATGAAGTGGATAGTTTAAGAAGCCTTAATTAAATTCGCTCAGTAAATTTTCGCACGACTTATCTAACTCTTCTGAATTAGATATATCATCCATAATAGACTCTGCTACAGCAACGGGTTCCTCTTCGATTAGATCGGTAGGAATTTGATAGGAAGGATCGCTAAGAATCTCTTTAAGCAACGGATTGCTAGCTCCTAGCATTTTATCAGCACCTTTTTTGGCAATAAAATTGAAAATTTCCTCCTCACTTACGGCATAATCTACTTCGCGCTTCTGATGAACAGCCCGAATAGCTAACAGTGGTTTGATTTCATTTTCTTTCAGTGGGACATATTCTCCACCTTGCTGTTTAATGAGCGGTATAAGATACTGTTGCTCAAGGTATGAAGTAATCTTTTTGCTTTGGGAACGAACCAAACAACCGCGAGTCAAATTAAAAGCTGCGTAATCATTTAATCTTCTTAAACCCGCTCCTAACCCTCGACCACCAGCATACTGAAGCACTGCAACTCCAATGCTTACATTGTTTCCGTTGTCTTTGCCAATTACTTTGAAATGGATGTAATCATCCTTGCGTCCACGTTGCGTAACTTTATCTGTTGCTTCTTGAACCGTCACCCTTTCCACCGTTTGACCAATCAAACTCTGAAATCCGAATAAAATAGCATCAGCAAGCAGAAAATTATCATCTAAATAATTTCCCATGTCGGCTTCTAGCTCTTGGATAAAAGCAATTTCAACTGGATCAGATATGTCGGCATCTTTCTTTTCAACATTCGAGATAGGAGCCTTACAATTATCTTTGCACCACTTCAAAACCTCTCCAACAGTGGGTTTTCCTTTACCAAGCTCGCTGAGTTGAATGTGACTGAATGGATAAATTGGCTCAGGAGGAATTAAGTTTTTCCGTTCGTAATATTCGTCTAAGCAAAATGTAACTAATTTAACAATTGATTCGGCATCCATGTATTTTAAATCAATCGGCTTTCCATGAGCAGAAACCTTGTTGAACACTCCACCAGGTAGCTGCTTTACTCTATTACTCCATTGAGCAGGCATCATTACACTCAGTATCAAACCCCGATTGAGATTTTGGAACAAATCTTTGATTAAGCCAGCAACGATTTGGCTCAGGTGTAAGCCACTAACATCGTCGTAAGCATCAGGCGTGTCTAACTCATCAAAGCAAATGACAAGTTCGTTGTACTCACTAATCAAATCTAAGATTTGCAGAACCGCCTCAAAAGATTGGCATTGACTCGGTAATTCCAACTCATTTGCTTTGTATTGAGCAAGCTCTTGACCCTCTAACCACTTTATTGCATAAAGCGATTGTTCCTCGGAGAGTGTCCAGAAAATTGCCTTAACAATATCAGGATCGTTAACTCTTTTGGCTTGCGGAAATGCTCTTGTTAAATCCTTAACCCACTTATTTACTTGCTTTGGCGTGCCGGCCTTAAATTTTTCCAGAAATTGTTGAGTAGAAAAAACCTTAGCCTTTGATTGAGCAATTTTTAAAGCATGGTTAGCCATTGCGGTTGCTAGTTCTTGCCACTGTCTCACCCCCTCTCTGCCAATATTTCCAAGACTCTCAGCCAATATTCGCTGAAAGCCTTGCTTAATTTGACTGATGTTACCATATTTATTAGCGTAGACAAACAATCCCCCGCCATGCTCCTGTAGGCGATGGCGAATACGGCTAATAATGTGAGTTTTGCCTGTTGCGTTTTGAGCCGTTATAGCAATAGAAGTTGTTGGGTACTGACCAGCACGAATTTGCGCGAGTGCCTGAAATACAGCATCAGAGGCGTGGGAATTGATTGTTTCAACATCGAAGAATTCCTTGCCCCAAATACCATCAGCCCTGACAGAAGGAGGTTTAGCAAATGGATTTTGACTTAAAAGAGCAGCGTTAAGGTCTTCAATGGAAGAAAAAGAAGAATTAGTCATGGCTTTTTGTGTGAGGTTAACGAATTGACAAAAGGATTTAGGACAATTTTAGGAATTTAGCCGTTTGACATAGTAACGGATTGCACCCAGTGCAGTTTTGATTGAATCTTCGGCTTTATCCGCAGAGATGTCTGTCATTTCACCCCCTATTAGCTGAATTAGATCAGTAGCCTGCATTTCCAATAGCCACTCATTAAACTGCGATCGCCCTACCCTTTCCCCGATCGCCCGACGCATCCGATAAATCGGCACTAAATCATCTAAGTTATAATCCCGGTTCAAGCTGTCATACACATCGAGCGCCACAGCCTTAAAATCGTCATAGGATGCGATCGTCCCTACATCCCCCTTCCCTTTCTCAACCCGAACACTTGCCGCACCATCCTGATGCCGAATCCACTTCAACAAAGAATTTCCCAGCCGAGTACCAATTTGAGAACCATCAAACTCAAACAGAGAATCCTTACTTTTCAAGCCATCCGCTAAAACTTCTTTCCCCTTCGCCGTCAATTCCACCAGCGTCACCCGATTTACCAGCGAATACTCGATCGCCCCAGTCGCCTGCAATTCGCCGAGCACTTCCAGATATCTCTGACTCGTCTCATTAGTGCGAACAATCCGCTTAGTCAACTCCCCCTTTTTCACCTTCATCTTCCCGCCGCTCAAATCCCACAAATTCAGCAGTACACGAACTTTAGCCTTCGCATCCCACACCGCTTGCTCTTCCGGTGTCAAAGGTTTAGGCACCGCAATTTCATCTTTCTCAGACATATCTATACCTTTAAATACTTGTTTTTACTTTTAAAGTTTACCAGAAACCTTGCTGGCAAACATTTAAACTTTTCCGCAAAAATCCGCGCGAGGCTACGCACAAGTTAGGCAAATTTAATTTAAAAATAATAAGGATTGACTAAAATTGAATTCTTTGATAAAATACCAACTCGAACAAGCGATCGCACTTCAACTTCTCTGCACCAAATGCGATCGAAACAATTTTAAGCACAGCCCGCTAGGCTCTAGCAACCTCAACAAATGTAGCGATCCCAACCGCAGCTAATAACCCGGAAACCAGCGTAACTGCGACTTTAGTTCAATGCTCGATTCTGCCTTTAGAAAGACGAATTCAAGTTAAACATCTTGTTACATTGCAATGGCAATCAAAACATTGAACAAAATTTTACCCATGAAAACTATTCCCGACCAAATTTCCAACATCAAAGACAAACTTCCCGACTTTACTCCCACACCTCCCGGTTTAAAAGCTCAAGCATCTAGCCACGACCTCAAAGCCCGTTTAGATTGGGGCGAACCCGGACTCACAATCATCGACGCTCGTGATTTTGAAAGCTTCACCAAAAGCCACATTACCGGCGCGGTAATGATGCCAATGGACGAATTAGTCGGCCGAGCACAATCGAGTTTAGAACCCATCCGCGATATCTACATCTACGGCGAAAACGACGAACAAACCGCCGAAGCCGCCAATCTTCTCCGTGCAGCAGGCTTTAGAAAAGTAGCCGAACTAAAAGGCGGAATTCCTGCTTGGAAAGCCATTGACGGCCCCATGGACGGCGCTGTCGAACACAATACTCCCGGCCCCGACGCCTATAACGTTTTTTCTCGCTTGCAACACCACGCCGAAGCTCAGAAAATCAACAAATAATCACACCGAATACCTAGATACCCGACTTATTGAAGAAGTTGGGTATCTAACCAAATAATTTGTTTGTAGTAAGGAATCGAACTCTCTCTTAAAGCTTGCAGTCACTAAGCACTAAAGTCCTTACTACAAACTTAATTGCGATCGTATAACCGGACTAGATATTAACATTCGCGGACGCAAAAGTGCTTTAACAGGCTACTTATAGCGTAAAGTGAATAATGCACATTCTACATAAACAAGTGTGTGTAGCCAAGACTGATTAACACTCCTTCCTCGCGTCCAAAAATGCTTTGACTTCCCTTAAAACTTGCCGATTCCCATCAAAAGTAATCAGCTTAACTGCATCCTCAAAGGAACTCCAGGCCGAATTTTGAACTTCCTCTACTTGCAACTGAACTTCCATTGAATTTACAAAAGCCAAAAAGTAAGTAACAGTCTTTTCAATTGATTCCCCTTCCTTCGCAGAGGAATAATGTTCCACAGAACTAGGCTTCCCTTCCTTAACAAAGGAATAACGTTCCACAAAACTAGGCTCCTCAAGCACTTCACAATCGCGGATGCCAGTTTCCTCCTCAAACTCCCGCTTCGCAGTTTCTAGCGCCGATTCTCCCGGATTCGCGTGACCTTTTGGAAACGCCCAATGTCCGGCTTGATGTTGAATCAACAAAAACAAACTATCAGTTTCAGTCGCAAAAACTGGCACAATGCCAAAAGCTTCATCTTTCATCTTTTTACTGACACGATTTTACATATCAAAACTAATATTACCACCCCAACCGAGTCGGCTGTTCGTAAACCCGCTTCAAAGTATTAACATCCCTCGCTGAAATAGGCGGAGGATTTCTCACCTGAGAAAAATAAAGCACATCAGTTTCCATCAAACTGTGACCCCAAATTCCCAAAGCGTGACCCAACTCGTGCCGCGCCGTCGCCGGAATATACTTACCCACTTGAGTCGGATTCAAATAAACCGAAAACCGATGAGATAACACAGTTTTATCCCCATCCCGACGGGCGTACAATTCATAGGTAGCCTCTCCAGAACGCGATCGCAAAACCCCTTGACGCAAAGGCGGAGCCCGACGTAAAATCCTAATATCAGCCACCTCCGAACTATCCACCACTTCCAAAGGCAAATAAACCCCCCATTCCCGCACCACATCCAACACAGCCGCCACCCATTCTTCAGACTTATTAGCATCAACAGGACGCTCAATATAAACCTGAATCGGAAACTTTGACCACAACAAATGACCGAAATTTGGTGGCTTAACCTGGTCAAAATAATCACCACTATCCGTGGAATCTTGCCAGTTTGCCAGCGTTGGTGGCAAAGGGTGAACCTGTGGATTCGGCAAACTATTAGGGAAAGAAGAAAGATTCGCCGCCGGAGTATTAACCTGAGTAAAAATTATCAGGATAAAACAACATAAAGCCAATCCCAAACCAGCCAGCAATCGAGATTTTACCGTAACTTTCCACAACCGCATTTTTGCAACCGCAGATAGACACAAATAAACGCAGATGAACTTGAGATTATCTGCGTCTATCTGCGTTCATCTGCGGTTAAAAATCCAAATCTTATAACTTAGGCGCCAACCAACCAGCACTCAAAATCACAGTCAAACCCATAAAAACAATAGACAGACCCCAAGTAATCCGGTTCAGACTTGTTTCTGCACTCTTGGCGCTGGTAAACAATTGAGCTTGTCCGCCAATCCCTCCAATGCCATCGCCTTTAGGACTGTGCAGCAACACAAAAACCACAAGTCCTAAAGCAGACAAAGACCAGATAACTTGTAACACAGAAACAATATTCATAATCTGGAGTAATTGGTAATTAGTAATCAGTAATTTATTATCATATCAAATTTGGTCGATCGCCCGCAATTTATGCAGGGACACAGTGCTGTGTCCATAGGTGTCAACTTAAACCTGAAAGCCTTGATAAATCTCGTTTTTACCTGAGTCCAGATCCCCCTAAATCCCCCTTAAAAAGGGGGACTTTGATCCATTTCCGGTTTCCCCCGATCCTAGGGGCGGTGCCCCCGTGCCCGCCCTTGGCTAGGGGGGATCTAGGCTTAATAGTCAAACAGCATCCTGTGACTGGGTTTGACGTTAAATTGACACGAAGAAGGGCGAAAACCTTTGTCCCTCATCCTGCGTCCCTACTAGAGTCGGACTCGCACCGGAGTGCGATTGGCACGAACTTCAAACTCAGGCGATCGTATCATAGAGCGTCCCGTCATCTCCGGGGGCTGAGGCAACCTCAACAGCTCCAGAATCGTCGGCGCAATATCCGCCAAACAACCGTCCGCCCTCAGAGGAACATCCGTTCCGTGACCCGGAATCTTCCGACCTTCACCCTCTACCAGAATAAACGGCACGGGGTTAGTAGTGTGAGCCGTCCAGGGATTTCCGTCCTCGTCAAACATCTGCTCAGCATTTCCGTGATCAGCAATAATAATTGCCGTTCCCCCAGCTTTACTAATAGCGCTCACCAGCCGCCCCAAACATTTATCCACAGTTTCGATCGCAATTATCGTCGCATCCATCATGCCCGTATGACCAACCATATCCGGGTTAGCGTAGTTAATCACCATAAACGAATAGATGCCTCTTTCCAAAGCCGTCACCACCCCATCCGTCACCATGTCCGCCGACATCTGGGGCGCCTCATCGTAAGTCCCCACCATCGGGCTCTGCACCAACTCCCGGTGTTCCCCGATAAAAGGCTCTTCCAGACCCCCATTAAAAAAATAAGTCACATGAGCGTACTTTTCAGTTTCCGCCGTCCGCAACTGCTGCAAACCGTGCTTAGAAATCACCTCGCCCAGAATATTGTTCAAATTCTGCGGTTCAAAAGCCACCATTACCGAAAGTTTCGGGTCGTACTGAGTAAAAGTCGCAAACGCCAGCGGCTCAATTAACTGCCGTTCAAACCCCTTAAAATCGGGAGATACAAAAGCCTGAGTCAATTCTCTAGCCCTGTCCGGGCGAAAATTAAAGAAAATTACCCCATCCCCGGATGCCACCGCCCCGCGCGAAATCCGAGTCGGAACTGCAAACTCGTCGGTCACTCCTTCAGCATAGGAGGCCTGCAACACATCCACAGCCGATCGACCGTCAGGAGCACCCTCAGTCGTCATCACCTCGTAAGCGCGCTGCACCCGATCCCAGCGCTTGTCCCTGTCCATCGCGTAGTAGCGACCGCTAATAGTCGCAATCCGACCGACCCCTACCTCTGCGATATAACTTTCAATCTTGCCTAGAGCTTCGACACCCTCTTTCGGAGTTGTATCACGGCCGTCTGTAATCGCGTGAATGCAAACCTCAGAAATTCCCTGTGCCTTTGCTAATAGCAGCAAACCCTTAATATGACTGAGATGGGAATGAACCCCACCTTCAGAACAAAGACCAGTTAGGTGCAACTTACCGCCCGTGACGCGGACTTTCTCGCAAAGCTCAACCAGCGCCCGGTTGTCGAGCAAAGAACCATCTTCCACTGCATCCGAGATCCGCACCAACTCTTGAGGAACGACGCGGCCCGCGCCCAGATTCAAGTGACCAACCTCTGAGTTACCCATTTGCCCGTCTGGCAGCCCTACCGCCCGGCCCGATGTTTTAATCAGAGTTCTGGGATAAGCAGCCCAGAGACTGTCCATCACGGGTGTTTTCGCAGCGGCGATCGCATTTCCGTCTTGTTCTTCACGATAACCCCAGCCGTCTAGAATAATCAGCACTACAGGAGATACAGACGCTTGTGCCATGTGAATACCTTATTTACAATAATTAATTTCTCGATCGTCATGATTTCCGATTTTGCGGAACATCTGCCGCTAATCAGTTTACATATTTTCTAGGCTCCGGCTGAACAATGCCAACCAAAATTCCCTCAGCCACAGCATTTTGGGAACTTATTTCGACCGGCTTGGCGAATTGTTTAATTGATTGCCTTGGCTTGTACTGTGAATCGTTGTCGCAGACTGTTACCGTTCTCACCAACAGCAGCCGTGCTTTTTTGGCCGGATTTCACGGATAGTTTAACCGTCGGTGGCTCTTGAAACACTAAGAACAATACCACATTTGGTTACATTTTGCTACCGCCTCAACCAATAATTTTAAAAGCCTTGACCGGGCTGCGAATCACTTTATAGGAAACGAGTTGAGCAAAAATTCCTTGCCTACTCCGCTCACTTTCAGCGAACATAAAATTCTACAACATCTTTTTTAATTTTGACATCGTAATTGCCAAAGAAATCGTGACCGAGCAGACCTATGGGCATTTGTTTCGCGATCGCCACTTCGACATTTTGGATCACAGCACCCCCAACCCGAATCGATCGCACTAGACCGATCGGGAACTCGACAACGCTACCGTCAGCGATCCCCGCTCTGATGGTACGCACCGGCCTCACTCCCAGTGCAGTAGCCATCCGCTGAGAAATCAAAGTGCCGCTCGCCCCGGTATCCAGAATCATCTCAAAAGTCTTGTTGCCATTGAATACCACATCAATCACCGGCGTCCCGCCAGCGCGACGCTTGATTTTAGCTTGAAATACCTGTGGATTCCCCCGTGGCTTAGGGGGTTGATTTGCTGGGGGTTTAGCGCCACCATTTGATGGGTTCCAAAACTGAGAGTACAATTGGCCAGTTGTGAATCCCGATCCCGTTATAGTCCGATTCCCTACCCTTCGGGAACCCCTGCGGGGAACGGGATAGCTGCGCCGCGCGTGCTGCTGGGAACTCACGTCGGGCAGCAATGTCATCACCTGAGTTTCTGGCTGATGTGAATCAGAATGTACCTCGCCCCCCACCGATCCCAGACCAACCAAAACGCTCGCACAAACCAAGCCCGATCGCCAAATCCGCTGGAGAATCACTTTTGCCATTATCTTAAATACCTTAATTGCTTCAATATTTCCCACAACGAGCGCCATTGATATCCTAACTTGCTCCACAAAACCCAGCGGCCGAAGAGTCCGATCTGATCGTGAGGAAAACTTGGCAATTTTCAAGCGATCACATAACATCGAAACACAGATAAACTGATAAACGGCAACAGGCTGTAATTGCAGAGCCTTGTTGGATATCTTGAAATTAAGCATTTGGGGGCGATCGGCAATGCACAAACTTTTATATTTTGCGACTATAGGACTACTAGCTTTCTCGATCGGAGGATGCGGTGGCGACGAGGGTAGCAACACAGCCAGCCCCAGCCCCAGCCCCAGTGCAGCCTCTCCATCTCCGACCGCCTCTGCCAGCCCCACCCCAGCAGCTCAGGCTTTCCCGTCCCCAGTAGTAGCCGCCCAGCCTCCAGGGTTAATTCGATCGACCAACCCAGACGAACGGGCCAGACAGGCTCAAACAAATATCGGCGACAACAAGGACAGGAATCCAACGCTTCCGCTTCAGCCCGTGCCCCAAGGCCCTGTGACAGCCAATCCTTCTCAGTTAGACCCCTTTGGGCCGCTGCCGCCGATCGTATTACAAATCCCTCCAGGAGCCAACGGAGCGGGTGGGACGACCTCAGAACTCCCCAAACTGCCACAGCGACAAGTTGCCGTGCTACCCGAACTTCCCGAGTTATTGGCTCCTCCCCCACTTAACCGGCCTAATCAGACGGTTATCCCCATGTCACGCACGGATCGTCGAGGACGCACTCAGCAACTACGAGATGGATCGGGAAATTTACTTCCCGAAGGTGATGGGGCGCAAATTGACTCGCGTCCCATAGTTCCAGGGCCAACTGCTCCTCGGTTAGGTGGCGGTGCCGGTGGCAGAAATGGTTCCTTACCCGGAGGCAGCACCGGGGGACAAATTGGCTTGCCACCCATAGTTCCGGGGCTAGATGCTCCTCAGTTAGGTCGTAATCGTACATCCCCGCCTGGACTCGAACCCATTGCAGCGAGACCCATAGGAGTGCCGGATCTGCCGGAACTGCCAGTAGACAAGCGCCCCCCCCAATGGAGAGACCCCAATGCCAGGGTAAGAAGAGGTCCTGGCACTGGGCCAATAGGAGGTAGAGCCCAAGATGCGCGGAATTCGCAGCGTCGCCCTCCAGCACCCCCGCGCCCGCCCCAACCAATAGCAGCGAGACCCATAGGAGTGCCGGATCTGCCGGAACTGCCAGTAGACAAGCGCCCGCCCCAGTGGGTAGACCCAAATCCCCCGCCGCCTCCCGTGATCCCAGTAGTTCCGCCACCGCCTTCTACTGACCTCGCTACAGGCACTGAAGTCAGTGGGGTGGTAAAAGTCGGGAACGAGACGCAAGTGATTGTCAAAGTACCGAATGAACCAACCAGCCGATATGTCAAAGTCGGGCAGCGGCTGTCTAACGGGCAAGTGTTGGTGAAACGGGTCGATCTCAAGCAAGGAGCAGATCCGATCGTGATTCTGGAGGAAAACGGCGTTGAGGTAGCCAAAGGTGTGGGCGAAAAACCCGCCAGTCGCCAACCACAACCAGCCAATGCAGTTATTAGCCGTCTCCCAAATCCGAATAGCTCAACGCGACGCTGAAAATTGACAGTAAAGCAGGAAAAATGCTAAAGGCAAAAACTCTAATTTTTGCCTTTTTGCATTTAGGGCAGATCTCAAACCTGAAGGTAAAATTAGTACAGGGATTAAAAAATAGACGACTTTTCAGTGAGTATTAGCTTCTAGAAAATCCCTATTAGTAATTGAAGTTCAAGGAGATTGATCATGCTCGGTTCAATTCAAAAATTAGGGATGGTGATATTAGTTGCTTCTTCTATCGGCAGCGCTACTAATCTCTTCAATCCCCAGCCATCAATGGCTCAAGCAACACCTGATCCAAAACCCGAAGAAGAAAAACGCTCTCCCTTCTGCCAAGGCAGCCTTCCTACGGGAAGAGTGAAATGCAATTACGAGACAGGCGATAACTACGAGGGAAACTTCGTTAACGGCCTCCCCGACGGCAGCGGAGTTTACGTGTACGCTAATGGCGATCGCTACGAAGGACAATTTCGGAGGGGAGTGCCCAATGGTAGAGGGACATTCATTTTTAAAGATGATGGCCGCTACATAGGCGTGTTCCAAGACGGCACGATGAGATCTGGGACGGTGGTTTTCCCCAACGGTGAGCGCTACGTGGGAGACTTCGGAGTCGTCCAGAACCTTCAGACTAAAGTTATTAGCAGCCAACCAGCAGGGCGGGGTCAATTTTTTTATACTAATGGCGATCGCTATGAAGGACAATTCTTTGCAGGTTCCCCCTTTGGCCCAGGGGTATTAGTACGCAAAGACGGCACTCGCTGTTCTGGCAGGTTTTTTAATCAAGAACTTGATGCTAGTGTCACCTGCACTTTCCCCAACGGGACGCGCTATGAAGGAGAATTGCGAAAGGGAGTGCCTCACGGTGTCGGGACGATGATCGATGCTAGCGGTAGGCGCTTTCCGGGGGTATTTCGCAATGGCAAGCCCGGAGTTTCGTAAAGGATAAATGATTGAGGTTTTCAGCTAACTTTTGACAACAAATGGGATAAAAGACAAAGGACAGAAGAAGATAATATCTAACAGCGCATAGGAGCAAGTTGATTGATGATTTCCCGTTCTTGGACCAGTGGAATCGCTTTATTAGTTGCATCAGTGTTGGGAATTGGTAGTTACGCGACTTATCCTTTGCCCTCAATGGCGCAAGGAACAGAAGCTAGAACCGGCCGCTGCGTGCCAGCTATCGCTACAGGTAGAGTTAGGTGCGATTATGACAGCGGTGATAGCTACATCGGACAGTTCGTTAACGGTTTGCCCAGTGGCGCTGGGGTATACATATATTCCAACGGCGATCGCTATGAGGGGCAGTTCCGTCTGGGCAAACCAAATGGTCGAGGACAATTTATATTTAAGGACGACGCCCGCGTCGAGGGCATATTCCGAGATGGCAAAGTTAGTTCCGGGACCGCTATTTTTACTAATGGCGATCGCTATATAGGGTCGTTTTCTCTTGATCAAAAAGTAGGCGTGCCCACGGGACAAGGCCAATTCATTTTTGCTAATGGCGATCGCTTTGTGGGTCAATTTTTAGGAGGCAAGCCTTTAGGTACAGGAGCGTTCACCCGCGCTGACGGCAGTCGGTGTTCGGGACAGTTCTATACTCAAGAACTTGATGGCAGGGGTAACTGTTCGTTCTCCAACGGTATCCGCTATGAGGGAGAGTTACGCAAGGGATTGCCTCACGGTAAAGGCACAATTATCGATACCAGAGGCCGGCGAATTCCGGGAGTATTCCGCGACGGCCAGCGGCAAGAGCAATAAACTGGGAATAAGTGCGATCTATTAGTAAGGGCAGGTTGAGGGCTAATAATTTTTGCACAAAACCTGCCATTGCTAGGTTTTAAAGTCAAAACTATTGATAATTTATGACCGGCTTTTTCTCAACCGAATTGCTAATGTTAAATATCCACTTAATCGAATTAATGGAGGCGTTTTGATATGACAACTACTGCTTCTGCTTCCGGCCGCACCGGCCAGTTTCCCTTCGACTTTGCCCCGCAGCCCACTCAAGATGCTGATTTGTTGCGACAACTCAATTTTGTGCCCGGTTTGAAGGAAGTCTTGACTTTGCGCCAAGTTCATGCTCTGGAACACGCTACTGTTTGGGTACTGGGCCAATCGTTTGGTGCGACGACAGCAAGAACCGATAATGAGTTATTGGGCGGGATGTCCACAGACCAAGGGTTTTATCTGTATGGCCACGTTAACATTGCACAGTTGCGTCAGGCAGTGCGCGAGGCTTGGCAGCGGATTGCCAGCGGAGAGTGGGATTTAGCTGTACATCCCCGCTGTGGCACGAATTTGTCGGTGGCAATGCTGCTAACGGCAGGACTTGCTGTTGGCATCAATTTAGCCCTGCCTCGCGGGCCCATTCTGCAACTTTTAGGTTTGGGTGCAGCGGCTGCTGCTGCGGCTCAGTTAGCCCCTGATGTGGGAGCTCTGGCTCAGCGGTACGTTACAACTGCTATTCCGTTTAATTTGAGTGTTGTTGATATTACTGTAAGTCACGACTTCTGGGGACGCGAAGCTCATTTTGTGCGGGTGCGTTGGGTTGAATAGTTGCACAGTATCAAGGGCGATCGATATATCTAACTCATCTGCGTTAATCTGTGTTTATCTGCCTGTATCTGCGGTCAAAAAAATAGAATTTTGCAACCGCAGATGACAAGGGATTGACGCGGATTCACGCAGATGAAAAGCATAGATATCTGAATAATTCCGATGCAGGGCGGATTTGATATAACTAATAACAATTAACTTATGACTTCTGGGTCATCCAAGCTCCTAAATGCGATCGGGATCTACTCCTAATTCTCGCAACCTCGCCGCCAATCTTTCAGCCCGTTGGCCCTGCTCATCAGCCCGTTGGCGCTCCACCGCAGCTTGCTGCTCAAGTTCCTGGAACCGAGCTTGTTCTGCTTTAATCAACCCTTCAACTAATGGCGGAGACAGTATTTCATTCACTGATAATGTCAGATTGGGAAATACTACAGATACCATTTGTTGCCCCGCCCTAAAATCTGTCTGGGTATAGATATCTTCACCTTCAGGAAAGGCTAAAACTCGCACCAATTCTTTGTTAGGTGTAGGGTCAATAATTACATATTCAGGTACGTTAGCTAGTTCGTACTCAGCTCGTTTAATCACATAATCGGCGCGCCGATTTTGACTCACTACTTCTATGACTAACAGGGGCTTTTCCTCAAAATCGAGGATACCAGAACCTGGTCTAGCAGCAGCTTGTTCCAAAAGACTTTGAGTGCAAACAACTACATCAGGAATCCGAGAGGTATCTTCTTCTGTTCTTACTCCCAGACCTGTTTTTGCTACTAAGTCAAGATTGTGTTCAGCTAGGTAACGCTGCAATTTGTAAACTAAGTATTCGCAAATTTTGATATGTAAAACTGTTGCGGTTGGCATCGGAATTAATTTGCCTTTGTACAGTTCATATTGTAGATCGGAATCAGTTTGATAAAATCGGTATTCTTCAAAGGTCAAGGTGGGTGAAGTATCAATTTGCTTTGATTCAACAACTGGCACTACAGATTGAGACATATCTTTTCACCGATGTCGATATAATTCTATTATATTCAATCTGCCTCGATCTGGGTGCATTTGCGGTTAAATATTCCCAATTTATCGCTCGCACTCGCCAGCAGAATTGTCAGAGAATAGTTGAATAGTGTAAAATCAACTTTGCGATCGCCCCGACAACTCGACCTCACCCTTCTTTACACCATCCGAGTTCCTATGTCAATCAAAAAGATTCTTTCCATAGCGCTGTTAATTTTCATCCCCATTTCCATCGCCGCTGAGTATTTGCACTGGGGCTCCCTCGCAGTTTTCATCACATCCGCTTTAGGCATTATACCTCTGGCGATTTGGTTGAGCACAGCAACAGAAGAAGTGGCGATCGTTACAGGCCCCTCCATAGGCGGCTTATTAAATGCAGTCTTCGGCAATGCTACGGAATTAATTATTGCAATAGTTGCCTTGAAAGCTGGCTTAATTGACATTGTGAAAGCCAGCATAACCGGTACAATTATCAGCAACTTGCTCTTAGTCATGGGATTTTCCATGCTGTTAGGAGGAATTCGCTACAAAGAACAAGAATTTAAGCCAATTATCGCGCGAGTGAACGGTTCGACAATGACTCTAGCAGTGATTGCCATCCTGCTGCCGACAATGGTAATTTACACATCCAATGGAGTCGAACCCGCAGCCATTCAGAATCTTTCCTTAATAACTGCGATCGTCCTAATTGCAGTTTACGCTCTAACTCTGCTATTTTCCTTAAAAACTCACAGCTATCTTTACGATGTGAGCTTACTAGAACTAGAGTCAGAAAATCCTCAAAATACCAAAGAGGAATCTACTGTACACAAACCGAATTTGTGGTTGTGGATAGGAGTGCTAGTTGCCTCAACTGTTGCTGTTGCTTTTGAATCAGAAATTTTCGTGGGTGTTGTCGAAGAAACTACCAAAGGATTGGGATTGACGCCACTGTTTACAGGGGTAATTCTGTTGCCGATTGTTGGCGGCGCGGCCGAGTATGTAACTGCGGTGGGAGTTGCCATGAAAAACAATATGGATTTGTCAGTTTCTGTCGCAATGGGTTCGAGTTTGCTAGTTGCTTTGCTGGTAGCGCCGGTGTTAGTAATTATCGGATTAATAATTCATCAGCCGATGGATTTAAACTTCAATCCTTTTGAAGTAGTTGCAGTTGCCATTGCCGTGACAATTGCTAATCTAATTAGTCTTGACGGGCGATCGAATTGGCTCGAAGGAGTGTTGCTTTTAGCAACATACATCGTGTTAGGAGCCGCATTTTACTTTCACCCCATTACTTGATTTCTCGTGGAACAGGCACTCCGACCTGTTCCACAAAAACTCAATTAATTTTCTTAACTGGTTCCTAGGCTCTGCCTGGTAACGAGTAATAACTTATCTTGTTTCTGGTTTGTTATTCCTCTTTGTCTTCTGGCCTGAATTAAATAAAATAATTTTTGGACAGAAAGTAGTTAAGGACAGCGACATTGTTGAACAGGAAAACACTCTTGTCTGCAACTTCTTTTTCTGCCTTTACGATCGCGACAATCAGAAGTATCCCGACATTCTACCTGATCTTGACAAATTTGCTGACGGGGAAAAGTACCTAAGTTTTGTATAGAAACTTCAGCCGTAAGCGCACCCTGTTCTATAACTTGGTCATTTTCTTTAATTTCATAGAGAAACTTATTTTCTCCCTCTAAAACCGAAAAAGTTCTTGTTTTGTGACTGTTACCCAACTTAAATCCAAAATCCTCGGAGAACTCACCTTTATTGTAACCTCGGTCTGTGTAAGGATAGGGATTAGTTTCCATGCCATCAGTCACATTTTTAATCATTACCCTTCTGTTAGGACCGGGAGGAGTCTTGCTGGAGACAAATCGAGCGCTTTGCGAATCAGGGGAGAAGACAGTACCGGCACACGGACCTACATATTCAGTGCGCTTAAATTGAATTAAATTAATATTAAAAGCGTTTTCGTTTTTGACCCTAAATTGTGCTTCGCTAGTCTGCTGGGCGCTAACTGTGAAAGCTGCTAGCGCCAAAAAAATTGCCCCCAGAAAAATAGCTAGAAATTTGATTTGTGGCCTCCCCGTAACAAATCTGGCGTGTTCCATCTCTCTCTACCTCTCAGTTGAATAAATAGCATTTTGTTTAGAAGTTATTTTAACTTGAGAGCTGATGTGTTGTCAAAGTAGATCCAATAGGTTTCTAGTGAGGACTTGAGTCTTTGATCCTGAGTTGCGAAAGGGAAAACTGAACTCCTGAGTGCGTGCGAACTTTGTGGAGTCAGGAATGAAGTCCTGAGTACGAACTTAACTACCAAGTTACTCGATCGCGCCATCTCTCTAAAAGCTTGTCCCCAATGCCCTGAACCCGCGCCACGTCGTCCAAAGAGGTGAAAGGTTGCTGTTTGCGCGCTGCAATAATTCTCTCGGCTAACTTCGGGCCAACCCCAGGCAAAGTTTCTAATTCTTCCTGAGTCGCGGCATTCAAATTAACTAACTTTTTTCCCGCAGCAATTTGAGGTTTAGCTGTCGCCGATTTTGATGCTGCTTGTAGTGAATCGCACTCTTTTTTCTTAGCGTCAATTCTCTGTTTGATTCGGGCGGGAATTCCCAAGGTTGCACCTTTGTAAAGCCGATCGAACTCCCGCTCAAAATGGGCTGCAACTACGGGACTCTCGATCGCCAGCAGCGTCTCATCATTCCCGTGATTTGCAGCCTCACTCCAGTTGTGAGAACCTGTAAGCACCGTTTTGCCGTCCACAACGCCGAATTTGTGGTGCAGGCGATCGCCCATTGGTAACAGCGGGACTCCCACAGTAGTCAGTGGCTTTCTCCAAGGGCGATTGTCAGTTTCTAACCCGCAATCTTGCATCAAAGTCGCCCCCATCATATCCAACCCTTCACTGTAAGAGCGATAAATAAAATTAGAGTCAATTAAAGCTCGCACCGCAACTCCCCGGCTAGCTTCAATTTCCAAAGTATTTGACAACCGCTGAGCCGAAAATACAAACAATGCCAAATCGACCGACTTTTTCGCACTACCCAAAGTTCGATTTATCAAACTGTTAACGCTTTTTTCCCAAGGCAAAGTCTGGGAAGTCGGCGAAAATTGCACCGCAATTGTCGAATTCCCTACTCTTACTTTTTGCACTTGACGAAACGGCTTTTTGATGCCAAACTTGCTGTCCGGTTTTCCTCCGGGCCCGTCGCCCCACATGAGGTTAAATTCTTGAGTAAATAGTTGCGCTATTTGAACATTTTCAATTCTCACCAAATTGTTCGCATTGCCGCGACTTGCTGGTGTCTTGAAATCGCCATGTATATCACTTGTGGTAAAATTAGCAGAAGTGACGATTACGGTTTTGCCATCAATTACCACAAATTTGTGGTGCATCAAACCGCTGCCTTTGCTGCCGTCAGCAGTGTCATCAATTACAGGAATACCCGCATCCTTGACAATTACCAAAGCATCATTTTGCTTGATTTCATCGGCAGTCAATTTACCGTCTTTATTGCGATCGGCAAGTTGGACAAATTCGCTATAACGATCGCGCTCTCTTTCCGGTAATTTCGCTAACTCCTGACCTCTAAAATCGCTCCAAGGGCGACTATACATATGTTCAACAATTAATCTCACTTTAATTCCCGATCGCTGTCGATCGGCCAAAACCCTCGCAATACTGGGCAAGCGAAACTCCTGAACCGCTACATCTACCGTCGATCTAGCACTGGCGATCGCCACAGCGACCAATTTTTCCAAATCATCTCCAGGTCTAGTTTGCTGGCGGTAAGGCTCTGTATAACTCGAAGCGATCGACTGATTGAAGTATACTTGCAACAAGGGGTCTTGAGGCAATGGAGCCAGACTGAGAGGTAAATTCTGCACGTCTTGCTTTGTTTGTCCGCAGCCCGCCAGATTGATCGCCACCAGCCCAGCACAACACAAACCGAGTAAATGATAATAAAATACAGTCACAAAATTTTAAACAAAATAGAGGTTATTAGCCGAACCAAAGTTCAAAGTTATTGGATCAAGTAAAGTTACAACTTATTAAATTTATGCAAGGGAACAGATTTTACGTCTTGTAGAACTGCCTCGATGCCGGAAGCATCACTGGTAGGGTAGCAGCATTCAGGGGCGTGGGTCAAACCCTATACCGCTGCTTTATGGCTAAAAGAAAAACAATTTTTCCGTGCGGTCACAAAGGATATGGTAAAGCGTGCCATCGCTGCACGCAAGAGTTGGTGGCGCAGCAGCATTACGTTGAAGTGCTGGCAGAAAAACAAACCAAAAAACAAGAGAGGGAAGCATCATTTGCTAGAGATATCATCGATCTCAGAGGCCTGCCCGACCACGTAGTTACTAAAGCCCGGTCAATTATAGCAGCTTTGGGCGACAATAAGAATTACAGAGATTTCGGCGGCAAACGCCTGCGTCACAACCGTTTAATAATCAGTATTCCTGTAACTCGCAACTACAGAATGCTGTGTGAAGATTGCGGCACTTTCTTAATTCCCCAAAAAGTATTGTCCCACGAAGACTACAACGTCTGCAAACCAGGAAGTCATTAGTCAGTTGACAGTTGGCAGTTGACAGTTGACAGCTTGCAAGAGAGAAGGGTTGGGAGTTGAGAGTTGACTGTTGGGAGTTAGGATTTGACAGTTGTGAGTTGGCTTGGCCGTTATTAGTTGGCAATTGGCGGTTGCGATCAGTCATAATTTAACAATCATGAGTCATGAGTCAATAATCATTTATGCCTTTAGGATAAGTGCCTTATTCATTAGGTAGTCAATCATTCATTATTAGTTCGTCATTTAATTAAAGCCATGCAAATTTATCTCGACTATAGTGCTACAACGCCGACACGCCCAGAAGCGATTCAAGCCATGCAAAAAGCTCTCACTCAGCAGTGGGGAAATCCTTCCAGCTTGCACGAGTGGGGACAAAGGGCTGCGACAGCTTTAGAATTAGCAAGAATGCAGGTTGCTAGCTTGATTAACGCGCTACCGGAATCGATAATTTTTACGAGTGGTGGCACTGAAGCGGACAATTTGGCAATTATGGGAATTGCCCGTCTTTATACAAAGCCGCAGCATATTATTATCTCCAGCGTAGAGCATTCCGCAGTAGCAGAACCGGCGCGACAACTCGAACATTTGGGATGGGAAGTGACGCGCCTACCGGTGGATAAGTTTGGGCGAATTCACCCTTTGGATTTGCAAGAGTCGCTGCGATCGAATACAGTGTTAATTTCAATCATTTACGGACAAAGCGAAGTTGGCACGCTGCAACCAATTGAGGCATTAGGACAAATTGCGCGCGATCGCAATATCATGTTTCATACCGACGCAGTTCAAGTTGCCGGCAAGCTGCAAGTTGACGTACAGAAACTGCCCGTAGACTTGCTTTCTCTTTCGAGTCACAAACTTTACGGGCCACAAGGTTCCGGGGCGCTTTACGTGCGTCCGGGAGTTGAATTAGTGCCAATGTTAAGCGGTGGTGGCCAAGAATTGAAAATGCGTTCCGGGACACAAGCGCTGCCGGCAATCGTCGGTTTTGGGGTGGCGGCGGAGTTAGCATTGCAGGAAATAGATGTGGAAACACCGAGGTTAATTGGATTGCGCGATCAACTTTTTGACCGATTATCCCACATACCCAGTTTAGTACCAACTGGCGATCGATATTGTCGGCTGCCGCACCACGTCAGTTTTTGCATAATCTCCCCTTCCTCCCGCCCTTACCAGCAGAGAGATACAGGGCGAATCACAGGCAAAACTCTAGTGCGGCAGCTAAATTTAGCAGGAATTGGCATTAGTTCCGGTTCTGCTTGTAGCAGCGGCAAACTAACTCCCAGTCCGATATTATTAGCAATGGGATATGACGAAATCGGCGCAGTGGGTGGAATTCGCTTGACTCTAGGACGAGAAACCACAGAAGCTGATATCGATTGGACAGTAATTGCGATCGAGCAAATTGTGGATAGATTAATGCCAAAGGTAGCATTATCTAGGCGTTAGCAGGAAGAAAAGTCTGCGGTTACAATTCCCAAGAAACCGGGTCTTTTCCCATCTCATCCCAATCTAACGAAGTATTCCCATAAAAACCCGGTTTCGACGCATCCACCTCTCCCAGACTAAACGAAATTCATCTGCGTCCATCAGCGTACATCCGCCGACATCTGCGGTTAAAATTCCCAAGTGAAGTAACTCAGAAAACCCACCCCAAGCATGATAAAATAAATCCCGGTGTTATTCACAACTCCCCACCATGGACGAAAACCGCGCCCAAGCCTATCTGCAATTAATTCACACCCTGCTGAATGCCCCCAACGGAGACGAAGCGCAAATATTACAGGATAACTCAGAATTACTCGATCGCGGATTTCTGGAAACTTGCGAGTTAGTAGCCTCAACCTTGGCAGAACAAGGAGGAGAAAATGGCGCTAATTTCCTCCGACATCTAGCTAGTTACCTAGCGCCACTTATCGATATGAACGATGACGGAGATAGCAATAACTCTGCCAGTAAAAATTTCCAAGAGTATGCAAACTTTTTCCTAGAATTATTGCAAGCCGAACAAGATAGCAACGGGGATACAGCAGTAATTCACCCCATGCTGGAAGGGCGACAGCATCTCCTCAATGTCACTTTTGCCGAGACTTTACAGCAAGTAGCGCAGAAGTTAATAGCCGGCGAAAACTCAGAAACAATTAGCTCAATTATCGGCCTTATAGAAAATTTGAGTATTCATATTAGTGACTTTGCCAGTGGGAATAGAGCGAATAATATTGAAATTGCCATTACTGGTTATCAAATAGTTTTAAATAATCGGGAACCTGGTAGCGACAAATGGATGCAAACTCAAAATAATCTGGCTACTGCCTACAATAACAGAGTCAACGGTTCGCTCGCGGAAAATCTGTAACGGGCAAAAACCAGGCGGTTGAAACCGCGTCTACACAAACGAAGTCCGCCTATGTGGAGAAGCGAGATAATTCAGAAGTGTTGAAATCCTCGATCGAGCTTTAATACAGTATCAGGATAAATGCCGCTGCTATCAGTTAACCAGATATCGGTGCTATCCGTAGCGATTCCCACTATCGCGGCTCGGTTTCCTATTTTTTCTACCAATAACTGAGCGCTGGTTATTGGCAAAAACAGCACTAACTCGAAGTCTTCGCCGCCGTATAATGCCCAATCTAAAGCTTTTTGGGTTGATACAATTTCGCTGAAAATATCGGGAATTGGTATTTTTGTACGATCGACTTTTCCGCCAACACCGCTAGCCCGACAAATTTGAATAATCGCATCTGCTAAACCGTCGCTGCTGTCCATTCCGGCGATTGCAATTGGGGATTGAGTCCCCCCCGGCCCCCCCTTGCTAAGGGGGGGAGAATGGAAATCTTGCTTCCCCCCCTTAGCAAGGGGGGGACTGAGGGGGGGTTCCATCGCGCCTTCGGAAGCTAATATTTCCCAAACAACCGGCAACACATCCAGCCTCGGTTTAGGGCGCTGGTGAGCGACAATTAAAGAAGTTCGATCTGCTTCTGTAAGATTTTGCCCGAATTCTGGATTTAACAGCAATTCTAATCCCGCGCGGGAGGCTCCGTGAACCCCAGTAGCGACAATCGCCCAGCCCGATCGCGCATTTGACCGACTAATGGTACGATCGCACTCAACTTGTCCAAAAGCCGTAATCGCCACAGTCACAACCAGCGATCGCACAACATCCCCACCGACGATCGGCGTATGATATTCTTGCAAGCAAGCCGTCATTCCCCGATAAAACTCTTCAACCCACTCCACAGCCGTATCCGCCGCCACAGCAATGGCTACAGTCACCGCCAGAGGCTTTGCTCCCATCGCAGCCAGATCCGACAAATTCGCCGCTGCGGCGCGCCATCCTGCGTAATAAGGCCCCGTAGTGCGATCGCTAAAATGCACTCCATCCACCAACATATCTGTAGTGATAGCCAGAGATTGGTTGGGATTTGTAGCCATGACAGCGCAATCATCACCCACTATCTCTGCGGGGCAGAATTTTTGCAATATCCTTAAAAGGCCTTGTTCACCGATATCTTTAACTTGCATAAATTTGAATTAGTCGATCGCGCTTTCTCACTTCACCATTCCTTACCCGAACTCGGTGGTAAGCGCAACCTAGGAAACCTATAAAAAGTATCTCCTTCATCATCTACCTCTAAAACCGCCGAAAAAATCTTAACTTGCCGAGTTAAATACTGCTGAGCAACTTCAGCCTCAACCCTAGCATTAGCCGCCAGTTGAATCAGCGAAATTTGACTGTTTTGAGTTTCCAACAACTGATAAAAAGCCTCATCTAACCGCTGCTTTTGCTTGTTTTCATTCACATTTTTTACAATCAACAAGCCTGCGAATCCGCCCAAACCCATTACCAATAAAAATTGTAAAATAGCCATATTCTCGATTGAATTCCTATTTTCAATAACGAAACTATAAAAATTATCTCTTCTTCCAGCCTGATTCCGGCGGGCTTTGTCTGTGTAAAACTGATTTCAATCGCCGTCATCTGTATTTAGAAAAGATTTCAATGCCTGTCACTATTGATTTTTTCAGCCCGCGCAGGCGGGCTTTGTTTCTGTAAAAGCGATTTCAATCGCCGTCACTTTGGTGTAGAAGCGATTTCAATCGCCGTCATTAATTAAACTTGAGGTCGCACCAAATTTTCGATTCCTTTAACTACCTTAGCAGAAACAATCTTGTCTCCCTGCTTCAGTTGCTCCAAAACTTCTTTTCCTTCAATCATGTAACCAAAAACAGCATAGCGGCCGTCCAACAGATTCAGGCCAGCGGGCGTGAGTTCAGGTTCAAATAAGAAAAAGAAAAACTGAGAAGAAGCGCTATCAGGGTCAGTTTCTGTACGGGCCATAGCCACAGTACCGAAAGCAGAAAAAGGCAAAACAGGTTCGTCGCGATAACGCCCCGCATCTTCTAGAGTAATCCCGTAAATAGGTTCTTTTTCCTCCCTGACGAGCACTTCTAGCGGTATATTCCGGTATTTGCCAGTAGTTGGGTCAATAAAACCCTCTTCCCTGCCTTCGGGGTCTCCCGTTTGCAAAACGTAGGATTCTTCCGATCGAATAAACGGCAAACCGTCATAAAAACCTCGATCAACTAAATCCACAAAATTACCAGCCGTAACCGGGGCGCTGTAGCCGTCAACCACAACAGTAATTTCCCCTTTTTCAGTTTGTACAGCCACAGTAGCGCGCCCTTTCAGTTGAGGCAGATTAGCATACTTGGCCGGCACTTCAAACGGAAACTTTGTCACCATCAATTCTTCGATTTCGCCTACCGAACCTAAGATTGTGGCTTTCAAGTCAATCACTTTGTCCCTGTCTTTAGCCTCAACAGCCTTTTCCAGTTGAGCAACTTTCTCCTTGACTCCTGCAACTAGCGCCTCAGCTTCCGGCTTTTTGGCGTCGGGAATACTCTCTAAAAGGTCAGATTCCCGAAGGTTGAGAATTCTGGAAGCTTTACTGACATCGCTGCTAATAGGCCCCCAACGTTTAGACCGTATATGGTTGCCAATGTCTTCGAGACTGACTTGCAACTCCCGTACAGTCTGATTGTCAATAGGTAAAGCGAAGCGCAGCAGCGCCCGGCCGTCCGTAATCGCATTCCCCGCAGGCATACTGCTGCTGGGCCGTTTGGCATGGGAGACTGCACTGAAACTCAGGGAGAGAGTGAACAGCAAGAGCGCTAAAGCGACGGTTTTGACCCAGCGCTTGCACGTATCGATCGAGAAATTAGGCCAATGCAACATAACTTTAACTTTTATTGCCTCTCTTATCTTCCCACAGCGCTGCCCGCCCTCTAAGCTGCTACCTATCTAAAGTGTCTGTTGGTTTGGCTGGGGAGGGAGTTGCCAACTAACAACAGTCAATCGATTTTAGATTTTAGATTTTAGATTTTAGATTGACCCCACGGATAAATTCGGGGGCTTGTTGATCGGATACAGGTTTTTTATTTCTGGGTCCTGAGTCTGCTTTCGGAATGAATCACGTGGCGGGTATCCTGGATGCTTGATTGTCAACTGACAACAGCCCACTGCCCACTGCCCACGGCCACTAACATTTCAGTAAAGCACTTGCTCCCTTTGAACGGTAAAATAAAATGCCAATTGCTTTTTGATGCCGTCAGCTAGACTGCGGCTTTAACCTGACCCGCTCAAAAACGGATACAATCCCCAGACTCCTGTCGTGGAGAGATCAAAATTTTAGACCAAGGTTCAATCTCCCAAATTCATCTGTGGAGTAAATCTCAAATCTAAAATCTCAAATCTAAAATCGACTGACTTTAGTTCCCCCGTGCCGGCAAGGCGACGGGATTGCCCGCAAAAATTTATATGATCTCCAGTAACGACTTTCGACCAGGTGTTTCAATTGAATGGAATAACGGCGTGTGGCGGGTTATCGAATTCCTCCACGTCAAGCCAGGAAAAGGCTCGGCTTTCGTGCGGACAAAATTAAAAAACGTCCAAACCGGAAACGTAGTAGAACAAACCTTCCGGGCGGGCGAGACTATGCCTCAAGCCAACCTGGAAAAGAGTGTGATGCAGCATACCTATAAAGAGGGCGACGAGTTCGTCTTTATGGATATGGAAACTTACGAGGAAAGTCGCCTCAATGCTAAGCAAATAGGCGATCGAGTCAAGTACCTCAGTGAAGGGATGGAAGTCAGCATCCTGCGCTGGAACGACCAAATCATGGAAGTGGAACTGCCCAACTCTGTTGTCTTGGAAGTGCTGCAAACCGATCCCGGAGTCAAAGGAGATACTGCCACCGGTGGCAGCAAACCCGCGATCGTCTCCACCGGAGCTCAGGTTATGGTGCCTCTATTTATTTCCATTGGAGAACGGATTCGGATTGATACTCGTGAAGACAAGTACCTCGGCCGAGAATAGAAACGAGGGAATAAAAGGGAGTTTTTAGTTTTTAGTTCTGAGTTATGAGTTAAAGAATTCCAAATTCAATACTCATCGCTCACAGCTTAAAAACTATCCCTTTTTCCTCCAAAGTCGTTGATGCTCCTAGCTTCGCCTGATTCTGAATTTTCAATTTTCAATTCTCAATTTTCAATTCTCAATTACCCTTGAATCTGCTGTGCAACTAGACTTAAACCAGCTTTGTGACCTGCTAACTGTATTAGACAAAACTGGCATTTCGGAACTCACCTTAAAAAGTGGGGATATCGAACTGACAGTACGCAAAGGCATTCTGGCAAGTTCACCAGGCACCTCTGCTGCGCTCCCTGCTGCTGTGGCGAGTGTCGCTCCGAGCCTGTTGGGCGCTGTTGCTAGCCCCACCTTAGCGTCACCTCCTGCTGTTGACCAAAATTTAGCAGCGGATCTGGCTGCCCCTGTACTCGTCCCCCCTGTCGCCGCACCTACTGCCGTACCTGCTTCTGTCGATACGAAATGGGTGCCAATTATCTCGCCAATGGTAGGAACCTTTTATCGCGCTGCTGCTCCTGACGAGCCACCTTTTGTCAATGTGGGCGATCGCATCAAGGTCGGCCAGACAGTCTGTATTATCGAAGCGATGAAGTTGATGAACGAGATCGATGCTGATGAAGTGTCCGGTCAAGTGATGGAAATTTTAGTTCAAAATGGCGAACCTGTCGAATACGGTCAAGTGTTGATGCGAATTAATCCGGATTGAAGGATTACTTTATTGTTATGGACAGAATAAATGCTAATATTTCCCGATCACTTCTCTCCGGTGAGTTTGATGAAGTCATCCCAGCCTGTCCCGCAAGAGGTTGTGCAACAAGTTGCTGAGTATTTCAGTATTTTGAGCGAACCCATGCGTTTACGAATTTTGAACTTGCTTCGCGACGGCGAAAAATGCGTGCAAGAATTGGTGGAAGCTACTCAAACGAGTCAAGCCAATGTTTCTAAGCACCTAAAACTCATGCTCCAAGCTGGTATCCTCACTCGCCGGAGTGAAGGGACTTCAGCTTATTATAAGGTGCAAGACGAGTTAATTTTTGAGCTGTGTAATATGGTGTGCGATCGGCTTGCCAGCCGGATCGAACAGCAAGCCCTACACTTTCGGGCATTTAGCCTAACTACAAAGCACTGAAAATTAGTTGCCAGTCCTCAATCCTCAACCCTCAGTCATGAGTCATCAGTTATCAATTCCTATTCTCGGCCTTCAGACCGATGACTAATCACTTGTAACTAATGACTCATAATTACTAAAGGGGAAAATTTTTGTCAAAACTTTGGCGTGTACTCGGCTGAGCCACCTCCAAACCTTCGCCACCCAAAAGTTCTAAAGGCTTGCCTTCCACCGAAATCCAAACCTTGGTATTCGGTTGTAAACTCGTAGCCGTATAGATAACTTGCCCTAACCGGCCAGTCATCGAATTGCTCCCTCCCCCCGAAGTAAATTCGGCCGACAAATCGACATAAACTCCGTCATTTTTGACACTCAAACCCCTGAGTTTTGTCCCATTAGGAATTTCGCTAGAAACAGTTCCATCCTTCGGCCCAGCCAACAAACTGTTAAAAGCAGCTTGTAAAGCTGCATCAGGCTTGTCAGCTTGTTTGACAGCTACTTTCGTAGGAACTCCCTCAAATTTGCCGCTGGCATCTTTAACCCAGTAGACTTGCACTGTCTGGACATCAGTCTGCGGCAAAGGCTTTGGCTGCGGCGATTTTGGGATCAGAGCGTTAGGCGTCTGAACCTGCGGCGTCTGAACCTGTGGCGTCTGAACCTGTGGCACTTGTACAGGATTTGGAGGGGGTACGGGGATAACTACAGCAGGAGATTCCGCTGGACTTGGGGACAGCGCCGGAGCGGTAGTTTGAGCAGAAGACGGCGTATCTGCGGGGGTTGGCGAACGGTTCGCAGTCCACCAGGCAATGCCCCCTCCCGTCAGTAAAGCCAACCCGCAAACACCGGCAATGACGGCTGTGGAGACGCGGCGTACTTCTTGTCCATCTTTCATAATACAAATCCTCTTTAGAAATAGAGCGCTTGGGACGGTGAGGAGCGACTCCCGATCAGCTACATTTGTCTATGGTTAGATTCTGGAATTGACACAATTGCATTGCTGCTAGCGAACACTTTATAGCAAGCCCAACATATTCTGAATCCGACTATTGGAATCCTAGACCATAATATAAGATTTCGCCCGTGGAGTATGTCACAGTATCTCGATCGGCCTAGTGGCTATATTCTATAGTAATCATAAAAAATTAAAGAATAAAGGAATAAAAAATAAGTAAAAAGCAAGAAGGAAGGCAACGGAGGTAAGGGGGGTAACGGATTTAAGGGATTTAACGGATTGAAGCAGGTCTCTAAAAAATATTTTCCCCAAACAAAAAGCGCCCCTATTACTAGGAGCGCTTTTTGTCAATCGATAGCTAAAACTTAGCCATTGATAGAAGGAGCAACCATTGCTACTGGGGTGACTTCACTAGCAGCCAAATCAAGCGGGAAGTTGTGAGCATTGCGCTCGTGCATTACTTCCATACCCAAGTTAGCGCGGTTGATCA
>NZ_JAUPTE010000068.1:0-34566 GCF_036701705.1 Microcoleus sp. w1-18aA5
TCTAAAATCTAAAATCTAAAATCTAAAATCTAAAATCTAAAATCTAAAATCTAAAATCTAAAATCTAAAATAAAATGACGCCCGCTAAAGTTTCCCACCAGTACAAAAGCACTTTACAGGAAAGCCGCAGGCGTCAAAATCAAGCAAACTTAAATCTTAGAAAAGACCCAGTGTGAAAGATTTGTCGATCGGGAAAATAGCACCAATACCCAACCACAGAGTTACCGCAGTTCCCAACAGGAAAACAGTAGTAGCAACAGGGCGGCGAAACGGATTTTGGAACTTATTAACATTCTCGATGAACGGAATCAAAATCAAGCCAACGGGAACACCGGCCATGCAAGCAATACCCAACAATTTGTTAGGCAAAACGCGCAGGAGTTGGAACACAGGCCACAAATACCATTCCGGCAGAATTTCCAGCGGAGTAGCAAAAGGATTAGCAGGTTCGCCAACCAAAGCCGGGTCTAGTACAGCCAAACCCACGCACAGAGAAATCGTTCCCATGATGACTATAGGGAAAACGTAGAGCAAGTCATTAGGCCAAGCTGGTTCGCCGTAATAGTTGTGACCCATGCCCTTAGCGAGCTTAGCGCGGAGCGCGGGATCGCTCAAATCTGGTTTTTTGATAATAGACATAGTGAGAGTGTTCTCCTTTTAGTTTTACCCGGGCCTGGGATTCCGCTGTATTCGTTAGTCTGAATCAGCGGTGCGATCGCAGGAAGTATTAGCCGTAAATAAATATCATGAGTCATGAATTCTGAATTTTCAACTCACAATTCAGCGGGGGGGCAAAAAAAATACCGCCCCCAAAACTCAAAACTTACAACGGGCCAGAGATACCTTGCTTGCGAATCATCAAGAAGTGAGCCAGCATGAACACTACAATCAGCCAAGGCAACACAAAAGTGTGCAAGCTGTAGTAACGAGTCAAAGTGCCTTGACCGACGCTGACACCGCCGCGCAGCAGTTCAACCATCAAAGAACCAACAAACGGGATAGCTTCGGGGACGCCGGAAACGATTTTAACTGCCCAGTAACCGATTTGATCCCAAGGCAGTGAATAGCCGGTCACGCCGAAAGAAACAGTGATGACTGCCAAGATTACTCCTGTCACCCAGGTTAATTCGCGGGGCTTTTTGAAGCCGCCTGTCAGATAAACCCGGAAGATGTGCAAAATCATCATCAGCACCATCATGCTCGCAGACCAGCGGTGGATGGAGCGGATCAGCCAGCCGAAGTTGACTTCAGTCATCAGGTATTGCACTGAAGAAAAAGCTTCTGCTACCGTGGGACGGTAATAGAAAGTCATGGCGAAGCCGGTGGCAAACTGGATCAGAAAGCAAACTAAAGTAATCCCGCCCAAGCAGTAGAAAATATTGACGTGCGGGGGTACATACTTTGTAGTGATGTCATCGGCGAGCGCCTGAATTTCCAGGCGTTCCTCAAACCACTGGTAGGTTTTTGAGTCGGTGATTTGTTTAGAAAACATGGAGCCAGAATTCCTAAAAGAATATTGCTGTGGTTGAGGTTCAGGGCAGCAGCCACAAGGTTTTTTGTCGCCCCGCGCCGAGCAGCTTGCTTTTACTAGCAAATGCCTGAGGCTATTTTTTAAATTTGGAGCTGACGAAAGGAACTCTCTTGTGCGATCGCCTGCAAGCCCTGGGAAACTAAGCGGTGGCTTGTCCCTACTCGCTGGCGTTGCCCGATCGAATTCCAGACTGTGATAAAAAATGTAACATAATTGCCGTGCAATTTTCACGCGGGCGATCGCTTTTTGGACACTTAAAAGGCTTTTTTCGGAATCTCAACATCCGCCCAAGCTACTATGCGGGGAAGGCTGAGCTACAGCAAGCAGTCCGAGCCGGAAACGGGTTTGCCGGGAGAGGCCAAATTTCATCTCGATCGTAAAACTTTACCTTTTGGGTCGATCGATTCACAAACCATTGCCAATCAGAATAAAAGGTGCCCAGTAGAAGGGGTGGCTCAGGCTGTTACTCTGTTCTGACGGCGCGCTGCTGCTAATGGGTTGTTGTCCTGATGCTACAGAGTTGCCTGTAATCAGGGCAATTTGCGCTTGGCGTAAGGCTTCGGCTTTGGTCATATTCTCTTGCTTCAAGGCGGCATAGAAGGCATCCATCAAGACTTGCGTGCCACCATCGTCTACGTACCACAACGTGGAGATCGCGGCCCTAGCGCCTGTACGCTGCACCTGATAGCCAAACCCCAAAATCTCCTCACCGTTACCTAATCTGCCGCCTACAGCCGTTTGGCAGGCACTCAGGACGATTAAATCCACCTTGGGTAACGACCAGGTTTTGATCTCTCGTAGCGTCGCGCGATCGCCATTCCCGAACATAATAAAAGAATCTTCCGGTTCACCAACTAAAAAAGCCGCGTGAGTCGCAAGATGAACAATTGAATAATCATTCATCAACAACACAGTATCGCGGTTAAATTGATTGTCCAATAGTTTCATTGTACCCGGAATTGTCGTCGCTAAATTTTCCACTTCTCGACCCGCAAACGGCAGTCCCGACATTGTGAAATCTCTCGTCCCAACTTTGAACTGATAACTGCCTTGGGTAAAAGCAGCCGCTATAACTTGCAAATTATTTTGAGGTTTTGTATTAAAATCAGTCAGACTGGCAGCAGTAATATTGTTAATACGGAAGCGCTCCACTAACCATTGTTTGCCATCATGTAAGGCAGCAAGAGGAATATAGCGCCACTGTCCATCAGGCGCGTAAATAATAGTTTTAGCATCGGCTTGTGCCAAGTCTTTTTCAATCGGTTTAATCAACAATTGGTAAAGCTTTTGACCCGCAACTTCAGCATCAGCCATCTTGCCATTCCGATTTGTTATATTACGACGAAAATCAGCAATAGCACCATTAAGTTCTTCCCGTTTCACAGCTACAGTGCGGCGAATCGGAGGAGAATAAGGGGTAACTAAAATCAGTTCCAATCGCTCATCCAGAACCAAGGGATAGAGAATGACAGCATTTTGTTGCAGCTTTTGGAGGTTGTCTCGTAAACTATTGAAATTGGCAAGATTGAGAGTTTCTCCACCCGTGACTTGCCTCAGTTGCGCCACCAGTGCAGTTACGGTTGGACTTTTGAGGAATTCTTGAAACTGTTGAGAAATTTCTTGCTGATTTTTTCTCAACTCTAGAATACGCTGTTGCTGGGCGCGGGTTCTGTTAGCAGGTGGAATCTTTTCGATGTTGACGAGTTCTTTACCGAGTTGAATTGCTTTATTTAAAAGGGCTTCGTAGCCTTTTTGAATTTGCTGTTCTGAGGGAGTATTGGGAATTCCTTGAGCAGTTTGGTCGTTGCCCCGCACATTGCTGAGATAATCTTCCAGTTCTTGAATTTTGAGTAAATCTATCACTTGTTGGGCTTCGAGAACTCGGTCTTGTTTCAGGAGGAGATCGGCTAAGTGGCGATAATCTTTGGCAATGGTTTCTGTGTAGGATTGCTGGAATTCTTGAGGAAGTCCCTTGATATTCTTGCGAATCACTTCTCTGGCGTTTACTGATTGCTTGAAGAATACAATCGCTAATTCGGGCTGATTCTGTTTCTCTAGCAAGTACCCGATGTTTTTGAGAGCGTGTCCTTCATCCCCCTTGTCGCCAAATTCCTGGAAAATTACCAAGGCTTGCTGATAAAAATCCCAGGCTAATTCATACTTTCCTTGCTCAAAGTATACTTGGCCAATATTACTGAGCATTACCCCTTCCGACTCCTTGTAGCCAAGTGGTTTGAGAATGGTTAAAGCTTCCTGCAAGAACTTCAGGGCTAATTCATACTTTCCTTGTGCGAGGTAAACAACCCCAATACTTTGGAGCGTTCCTGCTTCCAGGTTTTTTTTGTCTGTTTTGTCATCAATTGTTTTGAGGATTGCTAAGGATTTTTGATAGAAATCCAAGGCTAATTCGTACTTTTCTAGTCTGTAGTGAATGCCCGCGATCGCTTTTAGATTTCTGACTTCACCCCCAATGCTACCAATCGCGCCCCTGCTGTCAAATACAAGTAGTACACGTTCTCTGGAGATTTCTAAGGATTCCTGATACAACTTCAAAGCCAGTTCGTACTGTCCTAGCGCCTCGTAAAGCGTTGCCGCGTTGAACAGCTTTGCCAGCCGATCTTCCGCGAAATACGGTGGAGGAATCGCTAAGGCTTGCTGATAGAAATCCAAGGCTAATTCATACTCTCCCAGGTTAGTGTAAGCTATCCCAATTTTGTTGAGAGTTGACCCTTCCGCTTCCTTCTGACCAAGTTTTCTCTGAATAACCAGGAGTTGCTGAAATTTCTCTAAAGCTTTTCGATATTGACTTTGCTTGGCCAGTTGACCACCTTGCTCGTGGTAAATTTTCCCCATCAGGTTGAGGGTTACTAATTCCCCATCGCCATCGCCTACCTCCCGTCGAATAGGCAAAGCTTGCTGGAAGTAATCTAATGCTTGCTCATACTCTTCCTGGCTGTAGTGAGCCTCTCCAATGTAGTAGAGAGTTGATCCAATGCTTGCTTTGTCGCCTATTTCTTGATAAATCGATAAGGCTTCCTGGAATTTCCTGATAGCTGCTGCATAGCTGCGCCCTGCATTCAGATATTCACCTTCTCTGAACAGGCGATCGCCTATAGCTTTCCGATCTTGATTTGTTTGCGCCTGCGCGACTAAAGGCGAGAGACTCAAGGTAGATGGTAACAAGGGAGAGATGAGCGAAAGCAGCAGAGTGGCAAAGCTGACGCTGACTAGATGTAGACGCATGGTTCAATCCTTCATACAAGAGAAGGTACGGATTGCTATCAATTTGACATATTTTGCATCGATTGTGAGGATATCCATTATCTTTTTTAACTATATTGAACATGATATCTGAAATACGTATGGTGCGTTAGCGACAGCGTAACGCACCATTTAACCCGGACGGTGCGTGACGGCAATTCTTCAATGTTACCATTGATTTTAGTCATTTTTAGCCGTCACACACCCTACTTAATCTTATGGGGAGTTGATCTACTATGAAATCGATTAGCACAGTTGCTCTGATAATAAATATGTGGGCGTTCAGTGGCTGGGGATGGGGAATCGCTCAAGCCGCCGAACCTAATAGCGGGAGTTCTTTTAAAGAGTGGTGCCAAAAGCAAGCCAGTTTGTCAGCCGAGGCGAGAATCACTGTAGAGGTGCTGTTAGCAAAAGCAGGTACAAATGATTGCGAACTCGCTGCCAAAAATCTGTTAAGTGTCACTAAACTTTACCTCCACCAGAAAGGGATCAGTGACCTGAGTCCCTTATCAGAATTGACAAACTTGGAAGAGCTTTACCTCCACAGCAACCGAATTATAGCTGTCAGCCCTTTGGCAAGATTAAAAAACCTTAAGGAGCTTTCCCTTGACAACAACCAAATTGCTGATGTTAACCCTCTAGCAGGACTAAAAAACCTTAAGAAGCTTTCCCTTGACAACAACCAAATTGCTGATGTTAACCCTCTAGCAGGACTAAAAAACCTGAAGTCACTTTCCCTTGGTCATAACCAAATTGCTGATGTTAACCCTCTAGCAGGACTCACAAATCTAACTTCGCTTGCCCTCTACAATAACAAAATTACTGATGTCAGCCCGCTAGCAGGAATGACAAAATTAACTGGGCTTAATCTTGACAAAAACCAGATTGCAGATGTTAGAGCTTTGGCGAGGCTAACAAACCTAACTTGGCTCAAGCTGATTGCCAACAAAATCGCAGATATCAGCCCTCTAGCAGGACTGACAAACCTGAAGACGCTTGACCTTGAAAGTAATCAGCTCAAAGATATCAGCCCTCTAGCAGGAATAAACAACCTGAATGAGCTTATCCTCACTCTCAACCAAATCAAAGATGTCAGCCCTCTGGCAGGATTGACATCTTTGATTTGGCTTAATCTTCGCTTCAACCAAGTAGAAGATATCAGCGCTCTGGCAAAACTGGCAAATTTGACTCGCCTTTATCTGCAAGATAACCAAATTAAAGATGTTAGTTCTTTAGCAGGAATGACAAAGCTCAAGCAGCTCGATCTAGAATACAACCAAATCAAAGATGTCAGCTTTTTAGCAGAAATGACAAATTTGGAGCAACTTAACCTTGAAGGTAATCAAATAGATGTCAAATCTCTGGTAGGACTAAAAAACGTAAGTTCGCTTAACCTTGAGAATAACCAAATCAAAGATGTTAGCTCTTTAGCAGGATTAAAAAATCTGAGTTCGCTTGACCTCGACAACAATCAAATCCAAGATGTTAGTCCTCTAGCGGGACTGAAAAACCTGATTTACCTTAACCTTGAAGGCAACCCAATCAAAGATGTCGGCCCTCTGGCGAGGCTGATAAATCTGAAGTTTCTTAACCTTAAGGGCAAGCAAATTGAAGATGTTAGTCCGCTAGCGGAACTGACAAACCTCACTGGGCTCAATCTTGAAGGCAATCAAGTCAAAGATGTTCGCCCTTTGGCAAAACTGATAAATTTGGGATGGCTTAATCTCCGCTTCAATCCAGTTGCAGATTTCAGTCCTCTAGCAGCACTGAAAAATCTGAGTTCGCTTTATCTGGCAGATAATGCGATCGCGCGGCAAAGTTGTCCAGTCAGTGGGTTAGAAGTTTGCAAGTTTTGAGAAAAATGCGTTGCTGAACTTGCAAACCCTCTTTCCGATCGGAATTTATTCAACATCTGGATTGACTCCGAGCGATCGCAACTGTTCCAACAATTGCTGAACCCGTTGACGTTCCTCAGCTAGAGCTCTTTCCATTTGCTCGGCACGTTGGCGTTCCTCCTCGGCACGTTCTGCTGGCGTCGGTATCCAACCAGTCTCATCGTACCAACGCAGCCACAAACCGACTGTTCCCTGATAGCTACCTTGCCACAATCCCAATCCCAATTGCATTTCTTCCAGCCACAAACGTCCATCTGGCAGAGATAAAGCTTCGTAACGAGTGCCATTCAAACGAAAAACACGTAATTGGTTTTGATAGCGATCGTAGATAATGTAGTAGGGAATTCTTAAAATTTGCTCGTATACTTCCCACTTTGTCGGAGGTCGATCGACTCTTCTAACTGTTTGTCCCAAATCTTCTTCTTCAGTTCCGGGAGAGAGGAATTCAACTATTAAAAATGGGTTAACTCCTTCTTGCCAAACTACATAGCTTAAGCGTAAATTTTCCTGTTCTTGAAAACGGGAAACACCTAAAACTAAAAACCAATCAGGACGTTTGTACCAACCGGGATGGCGGGGGTCGTAATAGAGATTCAGGTCGCTGGCAATAAATACCTCATCTGGCTGCCAATTTTGTGGTTGACAGGTTTGGCTCAAACCATCAGCTTGAATGCGATGAAATTCGTCTGGCAATCCTGATTCTCCTATTAATTCACTCGGCAGATCGTACATTGTAGGCATGGTTTCTTTCGGCGATCGCGGATGAAATTGCTCTGGCAGATCCGGATCGTTGGGATCTTCACTGGGCAAATCGTACATCGTCGGCATGGTTTCCGAAGGCGGACGGGGGGGATTAGTTTGGTGCATAGCATTATATATGCGTTTTGATTGACTCCAGTGTATCTCGAAGCCAGTTGTTGTTACCGGGACTCGATCGAACACTATCTTATGGGGACTTACGCATTACCCCTATATCCTGTAGGAGCAATCCCCCCGTGGTTGCCCCTATCCTTGAGCCTCGTCCATAAATCCTGTCATATCATGTTCGGTCGATCGACCATCAGATAAGTAAGTCGGTGGGAAAATTTATAACGATGTAACAAAAAATTAAGTAACCAGACCGGAGCTAAATTGAATGCGTTTTGTAGGGTAGTTTCCTTTTTTTTTCTCTAGCTTCTACTCCATTAATTACGGCATAAGCCAGCTCTAATTCATCCTCAAACAAATGTCGCAGCTAGCTCGTCTTTTTGATATGTTGCCACTCCAATTGTATCGGATTCGTTTCGGAACAATTTTTGGGTAAGAATAAGATATATAGACCATTTTTAACATAGTTGGGTTTTTTCTCACCTACTTACTTATACCAATTTAATGTGAAGTTGCACATATCTCGATCCCCCTAAATCTTCCTTTATAATAGGAGCAGGGGTTGACTTTGATCGGAATCTTGTCCCACCCCCTACTCCCCTTATAAAGGGGGGCTAGGGGGGATCGGATTCTATGCAGCCTCATAAAAAATTGGTATTAATCACAATTGAAAAGAAAGCAAACTTTCCACAAAAACTGGCAGTATTGGCAAGAAAGGAGTGGGACGCGGCGGTATCGGAAAGCGAATTCCCGGCAGAGATGGCAAGGATGGAAAGTCTCGCGATGGCGGTGTAAACCCAGTCGAAACGATCGTGCAATCTGATGGACTCACATCTGTAACATTTTTAACGTCGGCGATTAAATCCGATCCGACAAATATCCGAGTTCCCCGTGTCATACCGTCATCATAAGATTCAAATCGGTAAGAGAAGAAGTTAGAACCATTACGATCTTGTACGAAACCAACAACTTGAATTTTGTCGCCTTCGACCCGGTTAAAATCCTCAATAACGGCATGGCGACCTTCACCGCCATAGAAGAGGTAAGGGCGGGCATTTAATGAACCGAGAACAAATATGTCGGCTCCATTTTGCCCGATTAAATAATCTATTTGTTCTCCAGTTGATGAAAAGCTGTAACCCACTAATGTGTCATTGCCCGGCCCGCCAATCAGGGTGTCGCTGCCTTCATTTCCCTCAAGCAAATCGTCTCCTGAATTGCCGTTAAGGTAGTCATTATCTAAGTCACCTCTTAAAGTGTCGTTGCCACTGTCTCCCAACAGGAGATCGTTATCTTTGCCACCCATTAACAAGTCGTTGTTGAAGCTACCAAACAAGAGATCGTCTCCATCTCCTCCGAGCACCGTATCATTGCCTTGACCGCCGATAAGACAGTCATTGCCAGACCCTCCCAAGATACTATCATTATCGTCTTCTCCTCTGATTAAATCCGCGCCTTCGCCACCCTCAAGAATATCATTCCCGGCACCTCCTTCAATTTTGTCATCGCCTTCGCCACCGCTGAGACTGTCGTTACCAGAGTAGCCCAAAAGGCGATCGTTACCGATTCCACCTGCGAGACTATCATTTCCTTCTCCGCCATCTAAAGTGTCATTACCACCCCAACCAAATAGAGTATCATTGCCTCCAAGCCCGCACAGGGAATCATCGCCAATTCCACCTACTAATAAATTATCGAGATTGTCACCGCATATAACTACCATAAAATTTTACTCCTGAAAACTATTTCACAACAGTCAATCAATTTGAGATTTTGGATTTGAGATATTGGATTGTTCCCGTCCACTCAATTTTGGGTTTTGGATTTTGTAAGAACTTTAGTCCTGATTGACATTTTGTAGTAAGGGATGCAAGTCTTGCTTCACCTAAATTTGTAACAGAGAACTGAAGTCCTTACTAGAAAATCCATTTCCTGTAGGGACACAAGATTTGCCTGTGTCCCTAATCTTTTAACTGAAATCAGCGATGCTAATTTGGTTGGCTGTCACGCCATTGATAGCAGCTAAAATTTCACCTGTTGCTGTCAAGGTGATTAAAGTTGCACTGTTGCTAGGGACAATAGAAAGTTGCGAGAAGGTTAAATTGTCGGCAAGTGCGAGGAAGTCGATGCCTGGTTCAAAATCGAAAATGATATCGCTGCCAGAATTGGCTGAAATTAAGAAGCGATCGCTCCCATTTCCTCCTATCAAGCTGTCATCGCCGTTTTCACCGCTGAGGAAATCGTCACCGTTACCGCCCAGCAGAATATCGCTAGCTTGACCGCCGAAAAGGCTGTCATTGCCTTCACCTCCACTCAAGCTATCTTGACCGCGATTTCCAAATAGGATATCTTCCCCATTACTGCCGAACAAAATATCGATTTCTTTGCCACCGTAAACAGTGTCATCGCCATCGCTACCGTCGAGGGAATCATTGCCTTGATTGCCATGTATCCAGTCGTTGCCACCTAAACCGCTGAGAGTATCATTGCCGCGTTTGCCGGCCATTGTATCGCTGCCGCTGTCGCCGGAGAGGTTGTCGTCGCCGTCAGTGCCGGTGAGATTGGAGTTACCTGCGATCGCATCTATTTCTCCTTCAATCACCGCCACAGCAGGTGTATCGGGCAATGTCGTTTGTTGAATTTTGGTATCTAAGGCAGTACCCGTATTTTCGGCAATAACTTGGGCGATCGATTTCGTACCTGTACCAACTGCTTTTAAGTCTTCAGAGGTTGCGCCTAGGGCTACTTTTTGCACGCGGGCAACTTCTCGGTTAATTGAAGCTGTTGCAGTGTTGGATACAACTTGGTCAATGCGCTGATTTGCTTCGGCCATTACCTTAGCTGCATCCGGGGCAATTTGCAACAATTGCTGAGTGTTTAAATCCGAGTCAAATTGTTGCGCTGCTGTGGCGGCGCGATCGACAATTGTTGCTAACTGGTTGGGATCGCTGAGATTGAGAGTTGTCCCCGATTGAATTTGTTGAACGATCGCACTTACAACTGCTTTTACGCTGTCGGTATTGTCCAGAATCGACGCACCGTCTATTAAAGCAGCAGTTTGGGTAATGACGTTTTGTACCTTGACCATTGCAGTCAAAGTTTCTACTCCACCCGCGATCGCATTTTCGGTAGCTGCGATCGGATCTAAGCTAGTTATGTCAACATTAGCGGGAATGGAAAGAGAAGATTTGACAAGAGATTCGGCGCGATCGCTGTCAATTCCTTTGTCAATTAAATCCGCTACTAAAGTGGTTAACAAGGTGACAACAGTAGCGTAAGGCGGGGCAGTGACAGGGGTTTCCAAAGGCAAACCAGTTGCCGTATCAATGCCGCCGAAAGCAACAATATTGCCTTCCTCTGGATCGAGTTCGCCATTTTGATTTTTGTCGAAAATGGTGGAGTCGAGATCGAGATCGAATTCGCCGTTATCGCCAGTAGTAGCAGAAGGTTCACTAGCATCAAGTACACCGTTTTTGTTGGCATCGAAAAAGACAGTAGCACCAGCGATGTAACCGTCAATCACAAAACCGCCGAGGCCATTACTCTTGAACCGAATCACCTCGCTAACACTCGCGCCAGATTCATCAGTTCCCGTTACTTTCAGCCAATAATTGAACGATCTTGGACGAGTTGGGCCTAAATTAATCGTGCGAGTTGCCGAATTAAAAGTTAGCCAGGAAGGCAAAGGAATTTCCGGGAAACTTGAACCGGCAATTGGTTGGCGATAGGAACCGCCATTGCGATCAGTTCTCCAGGTAAATGCAGATGAACTTAAATCGCTAAAATTTGCCAGGGCGATCGAATAATTAATGCTGTCGCCCGGATCGGGGTCAGTATCGGTATTGGCTGCTAAATTAAAAGCATTACCAGTTTGAGAAAAACCCAGCGCTGCACTTTGAGAAAACACAGAACGATTTACAACTGGCGGGTTGTTGCCGACAATACCTTGACCCAAAGCCAGCATATCAACGCGCTTGAAGTTTAAGCCAGTATTGATCACGTTATCGTCTTCGTCGTCGCCGTCATTAATCGTGACACCGGTTGACTCCAAGAAATTCGCAAACTCAGTTGGGGTTAGTCGGCGGCCCAAATCTCGCTGCGCTAACTGCTGCGCTAGCACTGCTATTCCAGCAACATGAGGTGCAGCTTGACTGGTACCAGAATAGTTCGTCAAAGGGCCGCGCGGGCCAGCACCGGTAATTAAAGTACCGGGAGCAAAAACGGTTGTTAAAGTGGAGTGGCGCTGAGAATAGGGTGTAATGCGATCGGCATCGGTGGTATAACCAATAGCGCCGAAGCCGTGTGTCCGATAACCCCGGTTCGCATCGTACACCGCACCAATTGAGAGTGAGTTAGGATCGGCTGCGGGGTAGGCAACCCCCTGAACGCTGTTATAGCCCAATGGCCCGAAAGCATTACCTGATGCGGAAACAACAATTACATTCCGTGCTGCTAGGGCTGCTAGTTCATCACTAATGCCGCTCGTGTCGGGGCTGTTGTCATCGTCGTCCCTAATGCCCCTCGTTTGGGGGGTGTTGTAATTGCCGTTATCACCGAGTGACATATTCACACTGGCGATATTGTACGCCGCTGCATTTTCTATCACCCACTGCAAAGCTTGTTCTATATTCGCGAAAGTGCCACTGCCCGTATCATCCAAAACTTTGAGATGAATGATGTTAGCACGGGGTGCCATCCCTGTCTGGACTCCATTTTGGGAAGTAGCAATACTAGAGACGTTTGAACCGTGTCCGTCAACGTCGTCAGCTTCGTCATCGCCATAGGCGTAATCGTAATTGTAGACAATGCGATCGGCAATGCCGTCTGAATCACTATCAGAACCAAAAAATGGGTCGTCTAGATCGATCCCAGTATCCAAAATTACTGTTGCAAAACCATTGCCGTCTATTCCGGCAAAACGCGGTGCTGCGCGGAAATCATCGATGTTAATCAGCGGGGCAGATATGTCAGTGGCGGGAGTGAATGTTCCGTCTATAACTGAGATCAACTCTCCAGCTTTGTAAACTCGGTCATCTGAACCTGTAGTGGTGATGCCTGGAAGACGAGGTTTAGCAGATAGATCGAGATTGTAAGGAGTTTCTCCACCGTTGGCTAAGGAGACTCGGACGTAATAAGTACCGTGTTCTAAAGTGCGGTTAATTGACTCGGATGCGGTGCCCAAATTGTTGGAAGTGGCGATCGTATTTCCGCCACTGTCGAGCAACTCAACTTTAGCATCTGCATTCAGTCCGCTCAGCGACAAGTTGAAGTCATTCCTAGCACCTAAACTGAATTTGTAGTAATCATCAATCTTGCTGCTGCTGATAGCATCCTTATAGCTTCCGGTACTGGAACCTACAGTGATTTTTCTGACTAAATTATCAGCAGGTATCGCCGGCGGCAAAACTGTAGGCGTTGGTGTTGGTGTCGGCGGCAAAACTGTAGGCGTTGGTGTTGGTGTCGGCGGCAAAACTGTAGGCGTTGGTGTTGGTGTCGGTGTAATTAAAGGTGTTGGTGTTGGTGTTGGCGTCGGTGTTGGCGTCGGTGTAATTAAAGGTGTTGGCGTCGGTGTTGGCGTCGGTGTAATTAAAGGTGTTGGTGTCGGGGTCGGTGTTGGCGTCGGTGTAATTGGCGGGGTTGGCGTTGGCGTGGGCGTGGGCGTTGGTGTTGGCGATGTTGGTGTGGGCGTTGGTGTTGGTGTTGGTGTCGGTGTAATTGAAGGTGTTGGTGTTGGTGTGGGCGTTGGCGATGTTGGTGTTGGTGTCGGCGTTGGTGTGGGCGTTGGCGATGTTGGTGTTGGCGTGTCATTGTCGGTTATGGCGACAGTGACAGGCGCGATCGCAATTCCGCTATATTTCGCGTCGGTACTTGTTACCGCGTGATTGATTGTGCCAGTGTGAGTACCTTCTACAACTGTGTCATCCGTCGCAATCACAGTTACAGTTTGGGTAATATTCCAATTAGTAGCGTCGAAACTAATGGGAGTGATCGCACTTATTTGATTCCCCCCGTCAAAGCTGACTGTTACGGGCGCGGTTGGCTGCGAATTTAGCTGAAGTGTATAACTTCCCGTTGCACCGCCTTCTACTGCTGTGGTACTGGCCGGATTAACGGTAACGCCGACTGTATCGCTGTCGCTGTTAGTAGCGCTGACATCGGAGGGATTGAAATTGTTGTAATTGCTGTCTGTACTAACAGCAGCCTCAGTAACAATAGTGTAAGCAATATCGCCGTCAGCGATATTGTCGCCAACACCTGTCACCGTTACCGTCTGCGCCTGATTCCAGTTATTAGGAGTGAAACTTAAGGTATTAGTAGAAACTGTTCCTTCTGCAGGATTAGAACTGCTTAAAGCGACAGTAACAGGTGCCGTAGGTTGAGTGTTGAGGACAACACTGAAATTAGCCGTACCTCCGGCTTCTGTTGTAGTTAATCCTGCTGTGGGATTAACGGTAATGCCGGGAGTTTCGTTGTCGCTATTCGTAACGCTGACATCGGCAGCATTGAAATTGCTGTAATTGCTGTCTGTACTAATAGCCGCCGCAGTGAAAATAGTATAAGTTTGATTGCCGTCAGCAATATTCTCGTCAACGCCTGTTACCGTTACAGTTTGTGGCGCACTCCAATTGGCGGGAGTGAATGTCAGCGAGGGTATAGAAACTGTTCCCTCGGCAACATTGGAACTGCTTAAGCCAACAGTCACGTTAGCAGTTGGTTGAGAGTTGAGTTGGACAGTAAATGTTGCTGTTCCTCCTGCTTCTGTTGTCGTTAATCCGCTATCGGGATTGACTGCAATTCCAGCAGTGTCGTCATTAGTAATAGTAGTTGTCGCACTAGCAGTTGTAATTGTTGGAGTCGGGCCTGGTGCGATCGGATTTGATAAGGTGACAGTAATAGTTTCATCCGGTTCGATCGCACTGTCGCCCAAAACATCCAAAGTAATCGTTTTCGATATCTCGCCCGCAGCAAAATTAACCGTACCATTAACGTCAGTTGCCCCGGAAGTGCCACCGATATTGTTGTAATCGCTGCCGTTTGTAGCAGTTCCGGCGATCGCATAATTGACGCTGCTGGCTGCACCTATACCGCCACTGCGAGTAACGGTAAAAGTAACGGATACAGTTCCCGTATTGCCTTCAGCTACCGCAGCTACAGCGGTGGAAACGGCATAAGAAACAGTGTCGTTACTGGGAATAGTTAGGGTCGCTTGATTTGTCGTCCCTGCAATGTCACCTGCGATCGTACCAAAGTTGAGAATGACTGTTTCTGCATTCTCAGCGATATTGTCCGGTTTAATAGTGACTGCAATATTTTGTTCTGTACTTGTTCCACCTGCGGGAAAAGTTACGGAAGTCGGCGATATGGTGTAGTCAGAATTTTCGGTAGCGCTGCTGTTGGGGTCGATGACAATGGGTACAATGACATCAGCAAAAGGAGTGCCGCCGCTGATAGTAACGGGGATATTAACGACTGTATCTGCATCCCCTTCAGTTCCGATGAAAGTAGCCGTACCGAAATTAATTGTGTTCGGTGAATTCAAGAGAACTGAAACATTATTAGAACCTCTGTTAGCAACTGCGATATCGAGTCTGTCGTCCGCATTGAAATTTGCGATCGCCAGAGAACTCGGATTTGTTCCAACGCTAAAGTTAGTCGCACTGCTAAAACCGCCAGTTCCATTTCCCGCCAAAATTGAAACGTTATTAGAAGCGCTGTTGCTAACAACTAAATCTCCTCTACTGTCGCCATTAAAATCGCCAATTTTAATGGCACTTGGGTTTAAGCCAACATTAATATTGGTCGGATTGCCAAAACTGCCATTTCCTGTTCCAAATAAAATTGAGATGCTGTTAGAACCGCTGTTGGCTACCGCGAGATCGAGAAAATTGTCGCCGTTCAAATCTCCAACTGCGATCGCACTCGGACTTTGACCGACATTAATATTAGTCGGATTGCCAAAACTACCTTGACCAATTCCCGATAATATGGTAATGCTATTAGAATTTCGGTTGGCGACGGCGAGATCGAGTAGATTGTCGCTGTTAAAATCTCCCGCAGCGATCGCGCTGGGACTTTGCCCAACATTCACAGTAACAGGAGTGGAAAAACCGCCTTGTCCCGTTCCCAGGTAAATGCCAACATTGCCTTCAGGTACAAAACCATTGCCGCTGGATTGAGTAATGGCAATGTCGAGTAAATCATCAGCATTAAAATTGCCGACAGCGATCGCGCTAGGATTTTCGATGGCAGTCAAAAATCCCGGACTGTTAAAGTTGCCATTACCCGATCCTAAAAAGATATAAATGCTGCTAAATTCGACACCTTGTGCGGAAGTTATCACTAAGTCGGAAAAGTTATCCCCGTTAAAATTGCCAACTGCGATCGCGGTAGGCCCCAATACCGGAGTCAAATCAGTTCCAGAGTTAAACCCTCCTTGACCATTTCCCAGTAAAATAGAAACCTTACCCGAGGTGGGGTTAGCAACAGCTAAATCTAAGATGCCATCGGTATTGAAATCGCCAGCCACAACAAAGGATGGACTGGTTCCCGCATTAAAATTATTAGGAGAACTAAACGTATTGAGAACGTGGTTGTAAGCTGCGATCGCTTCTGGCAGAAATACAATCCCAGCTTTAATTGTCCCCGCTGTTACTGTTAATTCCCAATCGCCGCCTTTGGCCACACAACCTGTTAAATTATTAGAAGCGGCAACATTTGCTCCTGTTATTTGACTCAGGTTTTTTACAAATTCTTTCCCTATATTTCCTTTGGCAACATTGCACCCGTAGAGCAAAATTTCGGCATTTTGTGTCAGCCCGCCCGCCCATTCTTTAACTGTTTTGACAAAATTGTCGGTGCTATCTCTCAACTTTTGCCAATTCAATTCAACGTTGCCCAGTTGCAAAGAACCGGGCTTTCCGTGGGCAATAATGTGAATTACTGAAAATTTCCTTCCCTGCAAAGCTTCGGCAATTTGTTCGAGGCCGTTGCGGTTAGTTTCTAATTTAATTACTTCGGTTTCAGGGATAATGCCGTCGATTAATGTTTGACAGTCGGGGACGGCAGCATCGATAAATGCGATCGCTTTTGAGGAAAGTTGAGTCATTGACTTTAGGGAAACAGCCGTTGACGCGATCCCTAAGTCTGGGATGTTTAAGTCTGGAATGTTATCGTTATTACAGTTTGCGGCAGTGAAGGATTGGGGACTTGTGCCGGCAGGAAAGTTGGTACCGGTACTGAAAGTAGACATGATTAATTTACCTAGCTGATACTTCTGGTTTATGAGATGCCAGCAAGTGTACAAAAGCACCAGCTCTGCTGTATTGTAAATTCTTGCGGAAAATTTGGGAAAAATATAATTTTCTTGCGGAATTTATCCCTATTTGATGAAGAATTGTAACAGCGCCGACGGGCTGGGGTTTTTATACGACAAAAGTTACGCCTAAATACCAAAAAAACCGGGTTTTGTACCAAAATATACAGGTTTCCCGAACGGGTAAAAAACCCGGTTTCTGAATCCCCGCAAGCCCTAGGCAAAAATACTTGGCAACTACAAACTGCTTTTAATGTGACAGGGGCTTGAGTTTTGTTAAAGCCGATCGCGATATTGCTTAGGAGTCAAACCGACAATTTTGCAGAATGTCTTACTAAAGTGACTTTGGTCGTAAAATCCCACTTGCTGGGATATATATTTTATTGATAACTTCGGTTTTTTCAACAACTGTTTTGCTTTTTCAATTCGGCACTGGGTCACGTAATGATGGGGCGTAACTCCAGTCGATTGTTTAAACATACGGCTGAAATGATAAGAACTAATGTTCACTAAATTAGCAAGTTCACTTAAGTGCAAATCTCGGTTTATGAATTCATTAATGTAATGAATAACTAATTGCAATTGACCGGGGTCAAGACCGCCTCCCACATCTCGCCGGTTAGGTTTTTTCGCGCCATAGCGGTGCAGTATGTGCAGTGAAAGCGCGTTTTTCAGTGCATCGACATAAAGAGTACCGTTTAATCCGCCTGATTCCAGTTCGGTTTTGAGAGCCCAAGCAATTCCGTGAACCAACGGATCGCGGGTTTGCCATTGCGGTATAATTTCAATGGAATTTGAATTGATCGATTCGCCAACTGTATTGTCGAAGTCGGTAGGTTCAAGAGCGATCGCCATAAATTCATAGTTTCCGGCTGCAACTGTTTGGAAATAAGTACCAGCAGCAGCGATGAAAATCTGCCCACTTTGCCACGATTCGCTACCGCAGTTTTTCCCGTTCACTGTTCCTTTGAGTGTTGCTGGATTGAGCATCAAGCCAACCGTGTGCTGTTCGAGACAGTGTTCGGGACATTCGTTTGGTGGCTGACAGTGATATTCGACATGAATTCCTTGCCACTTTGCGCCGTGACTCGACAGGATTGCAGGGCGCGGGAGAATCACTTTCATCGCGTCTGTCTTGGCAAAATCAAGAATTAATGGTTCCTGTGAGGACATAGCTGGCACCGACTGGACGAGTTGCTATTTTGTAGTTGACAAATCCTCGCCGTTCTACGGCGAGGATTTTTCTAAGCATCCGAGTGCCTTCGGGACTGACCGTCGGGAAACAAATCTGAGTTAAATCTGCAACAGCGTTCCCAGCGTACAAACCTAAAATACATAAAATGTAATACTTACTGGTATTTTACAGAAAAATCATGCACAGACGAGTTTTCCAGATTGCTATTGTACTTTGCCTCCAAGTCGTCCTGGTTCTGGGCGCGTGGGCGCAGCCCGCGGCGGCGCTGACTCCTGAACAGCAGCTTTTGAGCGAAGCTTGGCGAATTGTCAATCGCTCTTATGTGGACGACAGCTTCAACTCTCAAAACTGGTGGTCGATTCGCCAAAAAGCTGTCAAGGAACCGCTTAACGACAGACAGCAGACTTACACGGCGATTCAGGGGATGCTGGCGAAACTCGACGACCCGTTCACTCGACTGCTGAAACCCGAACAGTACCGCAGTTTGCAGGTCAACACTTCGGGAGAATTGACGGGTGTGGGGCTGCAAATTGCGATCGACCCCCAGACAAATACTCTGACAGTGGTGGCTCCTTTGGCCGGCTCACCGGCAGATAAAGCTGGTATCGAACCCCTCGATCGCATTCTAAAAATTGATGGCACTCCTACCTCTGAATTGAGCCTAGACGAAGCAGCAACTCGAATGCGCGGCCGCATCGGCACTCCCGTTACCTTGACCTTGGGGCGCGAGGGAAGGGACGTTGCTGAGGACATTGAGCTAGTGCGCGATCGCATTGCTCTGAATCCGGTTTACGCCGAATTGCAGTCGGCCTCGGAGAATTTGCCGCTGGGCTACATTCGCTTGAGTCAATTCAGCGCTAACGCCACTGAGGAAGTCGCTCACGCGATCGACCGCTTGGAAAAACAAGGAGCCGCCGCCTACATTCTCGACCTGCGGAACAACCCGGGCGGACTGTTGCAAGCAGGGATTGAAATTGCCCGCCTGTGGCTCGATTCCGGGACGATCGTCTACACGGTGAACCGACAGGGCATTCTCGGCAGTTTTGAAGCCTCTGGACAAGCCCTAACTAACGATCCGCTGATTGTTTTGGTGAACAAGGGAACTGCCAGTGCTAGCGAAATTTTGGCGGGTGCGCTGCAAGATAACGGCAGAGCTCAACTGGTAGGAGAAAAGACTTTTGGCAAAGGACTGATTCAGTCGCTGTTTGATTTGTCTGACGGTTCCGGGTTGGCCGTGACTGTTGCTAAGTACGAGACACCGAACCATAAAGATATTAACAAGCTGGGGATTTCGCCCGATCGCGTAGTACCTTTGGAACCCATCGCGCGCGATCAAATCGGCACCGCAGCAGACTTGCAATATCAAGCTGCACTGCAACTACTGAAAGAAAAAACCGTGCTGGCAAAGTCAGTATAAGCCTGAGTTTGAAGTTTTGAGATTGCAATAGGTGACAATACGCAGGTCTGTCTGTCTCTGCGTTTGCTTCGCCACGAGAGACAAGAATAATCCTAAAAACTCTTTTATTCAAAAGTGATATCACGTCCGACAGATTCATCTGTCATTCTTCGCTGTGCGAACCAATGACATACAAGAATGATGCACATCGGACGTGATATCAAAACCCAAAACAGCCATTCCCTTAAGGTTGGGGGGTTGATTCCTCGGCGTCGGGAACCTCGACTTCTTGCAAAATCACCGGACGCTGCTGCGGGTCAGCTTGGTTGCTTTGCTCTTGCATCACAGTTTTAGCAAGACTAGGGTCAAAGTAGCGGTTAAAGTCCGATCGCGACTGATTTACTCGCCCTTGGGTAAGATTGACTTCAGCTTGGATTTCGTGCAATTTTTCTTGCACCGCCCGGTAGTGAGGCCAAAGCTGAAGCAAAGCAGAAGTCGCACAGACTGAAAGTACCATGTTGACTGCCAACTTGACGCCTGTTTCGGCCGCGAGGGTTTGGTGAGGGTAGGAACGCTGGCGGCTGCTGCTGCGACGAGGAGTAACCCGAGGGGAGTTTTTTACAGGACGCAGTGGGGTAACGGTGGGTTGAATCGCTTGCATAATTTTTTTTCAAATACCTGAGACTGACGTTTTAGAGTTCACAAGAGCAAATTCTGAGCTTAACGCACACTCGCCGCTGTTTGTCAGGGTGCTGACAGCCAAAATTGTTGAGACAAAGGTGACGCCTGAAGACGGAATTTTCCCATAAAAATGCCTGCCCTTGCAGTCTCGTCTTGCGGAACACAAACAATCTACTGCACTGGGGCAGCAATTGTCTGTATCTGTAATGCGAGAGATTTAACTGCTCAGGCAGGCGTTTTGCGGTTCGCAACTGGTGTCTGGAAACTATTTGTACAGTTCAGTTGACAGCCGGAAAGCCAAGATTCCGGGAATCAAAGCAATTACGAGCGCTACGTAGACTTGGGTATCTGTTAAAGACATATTCGCAAAACTCCTTTTCGCGGGCACGAGCTTTCACCAATTTGAGACAAATTGGCACTTTTGGGAATCATTTGTTACAACTTGCAACACAAATGGTGCCTCCGGGGAGGAGTGGCGCAGTGGCGCAGTGGTGCAGTGGCGCAGTGGCGCAGTTTTTGAGTGTCGGAGGGGGAGAATTTTTCCTGGTTTCCTGGGACTGCTTCCTTCGGACGTTGTTCGGACGATCGCCTCCCACAGAATTACCGCGTTAGGTTAAGATTTAAAGGAAGGTGACACTAACGTTAGACAGAGCGGGTAATTTGCGCTGCGCTCGACCCTTGCCAATCTTAGGTGCACAAAATAGTTAATGCTAGATCAATTTCTCGACGCTTCACCCAATTTTGGAGTTGACGGCTTTTTATTATTGTTGGTTTTGGTGGCTTTGGAGGCTGTACTTTCGGCTGACAACGCGATCGCCCTGGCGTCTATTTCTAAAGGTTTGGAAGATGCCAAGGATCAGCAAAAAGCTCTCAACTTGGGTTTGATAATTGCTTTTGTTCTGCGGATCGCCCTAATTTTAACGGCTACTTGGGTGATCCAATACTGGCAGTTTGAGCTGCTGGGTGCTCTTTACTTGCTGTGGCTTGTTTTCCAACATTTTACTTCAGAGACAGACTCTGAAGGAGAACATCACGGGCCCAGATTTGCGACTGTGTGGCAAGCAATTCCCATGATTGCTTTTACGGATTTAGCGTTTTCATTGGATAGCGTTACTACTGCGATCGCTGTTTCTGACGACACTTTTATCGTCGTAACAGGCGCTACTATTGGAATTATTGCCCTGCGATTCATGGCCGGGTTGTTCATCCGCTGGCTGGATGAATTCGTTCACCTAGAAAGTGCTGGTTACATCACAGTTGGGTTCGTGGGAATGCGGTTGTTAGTGAAAGTAATTAATCCAGATTTAGTTCCTCCGCAATGGCTGCTGATTTCCAGTATCGTCTTGATGTTTGTGTGGGGATTTTCTAAGCGTACTCCCGAACCAGTCGAGATGACAAAATCTCTAGAAATGGCTCTGAATCAGCCGGATTCAGAAGTTTCTGTGCCAGAAGCTCAAGGACAGAAGTCCGAAAATTAACATACTTTCCTTTGAATAAAATTAGCTTAAATCTGTCAAAACAACAAGATTGAAGGCTGGTCAAAACGTGCAAAAGCCTTTCATCCCGGTGACTTTAGTCGGGGGATGAAAGGCTTTTATTTTGTAATATTGTTTCCTTCACTAGCCGATCGAACTTATGGGAGTACAATTAAGCCTATGGTTCGGCAGTTATCAAAATCAGACTCAGCAATGGTTAGACTGGTGGGATAGCGAGGGGAATTTGTTGCTGACGGGGTTGGTGGCATATTGGCGATCGATCCAGATCTGATTTTAGCCTTGGTGGTTGCTGTATTTTTTGAGGCTTTAGGGAAATAAGGCGGGCGAGGGGAAGAGGTTGTAGGCGATCGGGTTTCACCTGTCGGTAAAAATGTAACGTTCCTGTTGAGTGGCTGCAAATAACCTTTTCAATACCATCGAGCCCTTGATAGTCCGCTCCAACAGGATTGTTATACTGTATGGTCATTTCTACTCAACAAAATCCTAATCAGGTTGGGAACAAAGAGTTGTCATTGTTATAATTCTTCTGAATCATATGTTCTAAGGTACTGAATATAATGACCAGGTGAGTGGAATCCCGATGGCAAATACATAGATGTAAGCTTCCCTTGTTCAACAATAGAGAAAAGATTTGGGGCTTCTGTTTGAGCTGCCGAATCAGAAAGTTCCTCTTCAGTAATGATTTTAAGCTCCTCTTCTGTAGGCAGTTTATCAATCTTTTCTAAACTATTTTCATTGAAATGTTTCAACCCTTCTGCCAAGGTTTCAAAACAAAAAATTGAAGGAGTAGCAATGTTAGTGTTAGCTTTAACTAATTCATTATATAAAAATGAATTTAGATAGCTTTTTTTCTTAAAGGCTGTATAGTAGTCTGTATCCTTGGTGATAATCCAGATATTTTCTGAATCACTTGAGCAATTTTTGAATTGCTCCCAAGATACTTGATCGCCTAAAGGATCATTTGGTTTACCTGGTGGATTACCTACCTCTCTTCTATACCTTCCTGCTTGAATTTCATGTTCAGATGCTTCGAGAACACCTTCAAAAAGAAGGCGAAAAGTTTGTGAAACCTTATCACTGGAACACATTATTTCTTCAAGCGTTTTGTGTATGATATCTTCAAGCTCTTTGTAGAGCTTTTGGTTTTTTTGGTATATCTCCTTGCTCTGACTGTTCCATTTTTGTAGGTTTGTGCTTTCCACTTCTAGATGTTCGGGTAAATTGATTGGTTTAATATTTGAAAGGTTATTAAAATGATTGATCAAGCTTCTCTGAGCTACATCAAGTTTATTTCTGTTAACTTCATTGACAATTTGTGAACCTATAAATAAGCTATCTTTAATCTCCAAAAGGGAATCCAGTAATTTTTTTAACTCCGGCTTGTTGCTATCAAAAAAATTCAAGTATATGTTTGCATCAATAAATATTTTTTTCATAAAGCTGGCTACCAACTAAACATAATGAATAACTAAGTATTATAACATATAATGGATAACTCACTAAGCTATGCAGACATCCTCAAAAAAACCCTGCAAGAAGCAACTCTCGCCCAACCCAGTTTACAGGCGATCGAGCTTTACCCCGTCTGTGATGTCGATTCGGGTCACTTTCTGATTCTCGCTACAGGCTGGGATAAACAGCGCTGGATTGACACGATTCTGTTTCATGCTCGTTTAGTCGATAATCAAGTTGTAATTGAAGAGGATAACTTCGAGGAAGGTCTAAGCCAAGCGCTGATTGCAGCGGGTATAAAAGCAGAGGATATCGTGACTAGCCCCTTCCCTGACAACAGCGATAGACAGAAAACCTATCAGACAGTATAAGGAAGAAGGAAGAGAGAAGAAGGGGAGGATTTTTCGCCAATTAGCAATTAGCCATTAGCTAGGACTGAGGCTTACCGACAAAGAAAGCTAAGGGAGAATTTTCACCACAAGATAACCGAACTTTAGAACCAATGGGAAAAACATTTCCTGTGGTTGTAAGTGCATATAACTTTTCGCCAGACGGAGTTTTTAAACAATAACGATTTTCTCTACCTAAAAATTGGCGATCGCAAACCACAACAGCCGAATCTTCATCTAAGTATAAACTCAAGTCTTCCTGCCGAATCATCAATTCTCCTTCAGTAGAAACATCACAAGGAACTTTTACAAATGAATCTCCTTTAACAGCAAAACAACCTACTTCTGTTTCCCAAAAATCCTGCTTCAACGATGCCGACACAAAATTAGCTTGCGTCACAAACTCAGCCACAAATCTAGATGCTGGTTCTTGATAAACTTCCTCTGGAGTGCCAAACTGTTCTAATTTGCCTTGACGCATCACCGCTACCCAATCTGAAATCGAAAGTGCTTCTTCGCGATCGTGCGTGACAAATACACCAGAGGTTCCCGTTGCTTTCAGAATCTCGCGGACTTCCTGACGCAATCTTAACCGTACTTGTACATCTAAATTACTCAACGGTTCATCTAGTAAAATAATCGCAGGTCTAGGGGCTAAAGCACGGGCCAGGGCCACTCGCTGTTGCTGACCCCCGGATAATTCATGGGGATAACGGTTTTCCAATCCTTCTAATCCCACCAACGTTAATGCTTCGGTGACACCTTTCTGAATATGATGCTTTGACTCTTTTCCTTGATGCGTCAAGCCAAAAGCTACATTTTTCGCGACAGTCAAATGGGGGAAGAGTGCATAGTCTTGAAACACCATACCAATGTCTCGCTGTTCCGGCGCGACTGACATATTAACACTGGCTACAGTTTTCCCTGCTAGGGCGATCGTCCCTGCTTGTAGCTGTTCAAAACCAGCAATTAACCGCAGCAACGTTGTTTTCCCACAACCCGATGGCCCCAACAACCCCAGTATATCTCCCTGATGTAAGGTCAGGGTGACAGATGCCACCGCAGGTGATGCAGCTTGGGAATACTGTTTTGTTACACCATCCAAATGCAGAATTATCGGTCGAGCCATTATTGCTATAAATAATCAACAACTTACTATTCTACAATATACCAGTTTAGTGAGATTAATTATCAAAAAGACTTGACAAATGTTTACACCTACTGATAAAATAGCAAGCTAAACTTTTTACTAGCGATGAAAAATTCCCAAAAATCACTACAGCAAACAGGAATCAGGACAATCCAATGGCTATCGACGTTACGCGGTTTATCCGCTAGTGGGTGGACACTTGCGGTCATCACTTTAGCATTGCCGATCGCCATACCAGTCATCAGTGTCTTATCCAGTATCTTTTTTGAAGCTAAAGATACATGGCAACATTTAACCGATACAGTTTTAACCCGTTATATCGTCAACTCTTTATTGTTAATGATCGGTGTAGGCTTTGGTGTTGTCGTGATTGGCGTAGGATGTGCATGGCTAGTAACAATGTGTCGCTTTCGGGCCAGTCCCATATTTGAATGGGCATTACTGTTACCCTTAGCGGCCCCAGCTTATGTCCTAGCTTATACTTATACAGACTTTTTAGAATTTTCCGGTCCAGTTCAAACTGCTTTGCGTTATATTTTTGGCTGGAGTTATGGAGACTATTGGTTTCCTAACGTGCGATCGCTCCCTGGAGCCATCTTAATGCTAATCTTAGTTTTATATCCATACGTCTACCTATTAACACGAGTTGCATTTTTGGAGCAATCCACTTGTACCCTAGAAGCTAGTAGAATACTTGGCTGTAGCCCTTGGCGGAGTTTTATGACAGTTGCCTTACCAATGGCAAGACCTGCAATTGTTGCAGGTTTAGCACTGGCTTTGATGGAAACTCTCAACGATTATGGAACTGTTCAGTATTTTGGAGTTGATACTTTTACCACAGGTATTTATCGGACTTGGTTTGGCATGGGAGAACGAATTGCAGCCAATCAATTAGCTGCCCTGCTATTATTATTTGTTCTGGGTTTAATTTTACTAGAACGCTGGTCTCGCAGTCGGACTAAATATTATCAAGCTAGCAGTCGATATCGCCAATTACAGACTTATCAGCTTAAAGGAATTAGGGAAATTTTAGCGGTAATTGCTTGTTTAATGCCGCTGTTTTTGGGTTTTTTATTGCCAGCCAGTCTTTTAGTAAAGTTGACCTTAGCTAATTGGCAACTCACTTTAGATGAACGTTTTTGGATCTTTGCCCGTCATAGTTTAATTTTGGCAACATTGACAGCAATTTTAGCCGTAGTTATTGCCTTGATTATGGCTTATGGGTTACGGTTATATCCTAATTTAGGAGTGCAGTTAGGAACGAGAGTTGCGGCAATGGGCTATGCTGTACCTGGTTCTGTGATTGCAGTGGGGATTATGGTTCCCATTGGAAAATTTGACAATCTATTTGATAGTTGGATGCGTGAAAACTGGGGAATTTCTACAGGCTTGTTGTTAAGTGGTACGATCGCAGCTTTGGTATTTGCCTATATAGTTCGCTTCCTAGCTGTTTCTTTAAATGCGGTAGAGTCAAGTTTGAGCAAAATTAAGCCTAATTTAGATGATGCGGCGAGAAGTTTGGGTTATAGCCCGATGCAAACTTTAGTTACAGTTCATACACCAATGATGACCGGAGGTCTACTAACTGCCATGATGTTAGTATTCGTTGATGTAATGAAAGAGTTACCTGCTACTATAATTATTAGACCGTTTAACTTTGATACCTTGGCTGTGCGAACTTATCAACTTGCCTCAGATGAGCGATTGGCTGAAGCTTCTGGCCCAGCATTGGCAATTGTTTTAGTGGGGATGTTACCGGTTATTTTATTAAGTTGGAAAATTGCGCGATCGCGCAAGTCTTCAACAGATTTAACGGTTAACAGTTAAAGGTTAACATTATCCCTTTACAAATCCAGATGATTAATAAAAATTCACCAATGTTTACCCGCACTACTGGCACAATCTTCTTCTTACTACTTACTGTTTTTGTCACCTTTGGATGTCAAAAACAGGTCGCAGGTCCCCTCGAAACATTACAAAAAACTAAGCAATGTCCAGGATGTGACCTAACTGATACCAAGTTAAGTGACATCGATTTAACAAGCGCTAATCTCAATGGTGCTAAGTTAGAAGGGGCTGTGCTAGAAAAGGTCAAACTTAATGAAGCCTTACTCGATAGCGTCAATCTCAAAGGTGCAAATTTAAAAGGTGCTTCTCTGGAAAAAGCAGGTTTATTTTCTGCTGATCTCACAAATGCTGATTTGAGTAATGCAAATCTCAAGGGGGCTTTTTTGCGAGGGGCAAAACTGAATAATGCCAATCTTAGTAATGCCAATTTAAGTGAAACTGACTTAAATAGTGCTCATTTGACGGGGGCAAACCTGACAGGGGCAAACCTGAAAGGCGCTATAATGCCAGATGGTAAAATTAAAAATTAAAGTTGATTGGATTCGGCGGTTTCAACCGCCGAATCACAAAGAGTAGCTTCTTGTTCAAAAAGCCTCTATTTCCATCCTGCGCGATCGGAAATCTTTAAAGCTTCAGGGTTATTTTTCCCAAACACATCAGGGTTGAGAGGGTCAGATTTGAATGTACCAAAACTGGCAACGGCAGGATCGATCGCCACACCTGAAATCACAGGGTACTCGTAATTACCCCTAGCAAAAAGTTGTTGCGCTTCGCGACTGGCTAGGTGTTCCAAGAATTTGGTCGCGCCTGCTTTGTTACGGGAGGTTTTGACTACACCACCACCACAAATATTGACGTGGGTACCCCGATCGCGCTGGTTGGGGAAAAATACACCTACTTTCGCCGCGATCGCTTGTTCTGCTGGATCTTTGGATTTCATTAAGCGAGCTACATAATAGGTATTAACAATGGCAAGATCGCCTACCCCAGCAGCAACAGCCTTGATTTGTGCCGTATCATTTCCCTCTGGAGGACGCGCAAAATTAGCGACTAATCCTCGCGCCCAAGCTTCTGTTTTTTGAGCTCCATGAGCTGCTAACATAGCCCCAACCAGAGACTGATTATAGATATTAGTGGACGATCGCACTAAAATTTTGCCTTTCCACCGAGGTTCTGTCAGCGCCTCATAGGTTGACAATTGAGCAGGGTTCACCTTGCTTTTGTTATAAACAATCACCCTGGCCCGGCGCGATAGACCAAACCAGAAACCTTGAGGATCTCGCAAACTTGCTGGAATTGCCGATGTCAGGACTGTTGAAGAAACAGGTTGCAGAATACCTGCTTGTTTGGCCCGCCACAAACGTCCACCATCCACCGTGATGAAAACATCAGCAGGGCTATTTGCACCTTCACTTCTGATCCGTTCAATTAGTTGGTCAGCATCCGCCTCAACGAGGTTAACCTTGATCCCAGTTTTTTTGGTGAAGCTTTGGTACAACTCATTATCAGTATCGTAGTGACGTGCTGAATAAAGGTTGAGAGTGCCGGTTTGGGCTGCGACAGGGGCTTTTTTGCTTAGTTCCCCCACGGCCACGACAGCCATTGCTGTACCACTGGCAAGAAAAATACGCCGAGAAATGCTCATTGTTCTATAATGATAGATTTTTTCATCTGGTAATTGACACGATGGTCTCTCTACAGCCATCTATAGTCAGTGCTTTACTATATTAATGCAAATAATTCTTATTTGATGATCGAGATCGTAACTATTTTAGGGCTGACGCACTGCTGGTCAGAAATCCGGTCTCGACTTCGCTCAACCGGCAGTTTTTTTCCGAAAAGACTTTGTTATAGCCCAATACGGTTCAATTAGTGCTAAAAAAACCGATCGTGCGTAGGTTGGGCCCGTGGAACGAACCCTCCGTTTCACTCCGCCCAACATTTTCGCTACAATTTTCCTTAACCCAAGCGTATTGTGTTATGGCCCGCCGATTAGGTCAAAAATTTGGCGTTGCTAAATTTGAGCATGATTATTGTAGGGTGTCCCGCCTGCGATGAAAATACACGCCTTCGCGCGAACAGAGCCCATCCCACAAAAAAAATCCAAATCATGCCGCAATTATGCAACGCCAAATTTAAAAAGATTCTTTAAACAACCTCGCGCGCCCAAAAAAAAGCAACAGCCATCTCCCAAGCGATTCGCGTCACCGCCATGTATCAAATGCCCGACTTCGCAACCAGGCTCAACAGCCACTAAGACGCGGGCTACCAGTGCACACCTACAGTTAGTAAGTTGCACACTGGCCTCCTACGGATTATTTGTGTCTAATTAACTCGTAAATTTCCACATAGTCTTTAGCTGGATATTTCCACGAATTGTCACAATTCATGCCTTGAAGCATGAGTTTTTCAAATTCATCATGATAGTCATACCACAATCCGATCGCCCGATCGAGCGCCGACTCTAAAGCCGAGTAGTCGGTTTGATAAAATACGTAACCGTTGCGTTCTTCCGGGAGGTGGCGGGTGTCGTAATCTCGATCAAACACAGTATTCACCAAACCGCCAACTCCCCGCACCACAGGAACAGTGCCGTACCTCAACCCGATCATCTGAGTCAGCCCGCAGGGTTCGTAATTACTGGGAACCACAATCATATCCCCACCGGCATAAATTAAGTGCGACAGTTCTTCATTAAAACCTAGTTCTAAATGGCAGTCTGGATTGTCATTTAAAAAGTATTTTTCGTGCTGGAAATGCGTGTTAATTCCCGCTTCCGTCGCGGAACCCAAAAGCACGAATTGCGCTCCCTTACTCAGAGAGTAATAAATTGCATGGTGAACGAGATGAACGCCTTTTTGGTCGTCCAAACGACCGATAAAGGTAATAATAGGCTTATCAGCATCGCGCAGGAACAGCCGATCGCGCAAAGCTTTTTTAGTTTTCGCTTTTCCTGCCAAATCCTTCTGATTGTAGTGGTGAGGAATATAGCGATCGCTATCCGGATTCCACACATCGTAATCGATGCCGTTGAGCACCCCGCGAAACTTATCTTGATATAAATGCAATGTGTGGCCCAAACCGTAGCCACACTCGCCGAGGTGAGCTTCCCAAGCATGGTGTGGCGAAACTGTGGTGACAAAGTTCGAGTAAACAATACCACCTTTCATAAAGTTGATAGCAAAAGGGTTAAAGTTATCTCGGAGGCGATCGTAATCAAAATAATAATCCTCTCGATTCAAACCCGTTGCATTCAAAATATCGCTACCTCCCATGCCTTGATGTTTGAAATTGTGAATGGTATAGCAGACTCGCTGATTTTCCATCCAATTGTATTTGTAAATTTCAAACAGCATGACTGGAACCAAACCAGTTTGCCAATCATGACAGTGAATCACATCGGGACGCTTGTTGCTTCTGAGCAAAAATTCCAAAGCGGCTTTGCTGAAAAATGCAAACCGCATATTGTCGTCATTGCACCCGTAATAACAGCCACGATTAAAAAAGTTATCTTGAGAGCGAGGTTCGATGAAAAAACACAACTGCCCGTGCACCCAGCCACACAAGACATCACAAAGGATTTCGCCACCGTACCAGGGCACAGCCAAATCCCGGTAAGCCTCGTGAAGTCCCCAAATGTGGTCGTACCTCATGCAGTCGTACTTGGGTAGAATAATCTCGACGCAGTGACCGGAATTCTGCAACTCCCGACTCAAACCGTAAACTACGTCGCCCAAACCCCCTGCTTTGATGACGGGGGCGCACTCCGAGGCAATTTGTACAATGTACATTTTTTTTTCTCGCTCCTGGATGAATCAAAAAAATATTTTCTTAACTTGACAAAGTATTTGACACTCCCCTGCCTGAAGCGGAGGGATTCTTAAGAACCGCAATCAAGCGTGGATCTTGATTCGTAATGGCTGTGCCAAACAGCCTCTAGACAGTCCGGTAAAACCATTCTGCTTACTTTTTCTGCCAATATTTGCAGCACCATTACAATCAGCGTTAATCAAATGTCCTTCCCAAGTCCGATACAATCCGCGCTTAACACGCTTGCCAGAAAATTGGTAAGTTGGTGGTTTGTCGGCATTGTAGACGGGCAAATCGTCACCATCCAAAGCGCTAGCCTTGCTTGTATACGATTCTTCCTGTTCAAGGTAGAGCAAGCCGTAACGCTCACAAAGCGATTTCAGCTTACCTCTCAAAGTGTGAAAAGGAATTTGGACAAAGTTCTGATTGTTGCGACTGCCAATATTGATTTCCTGCTTCATGCCCAAATTGAACCCGACAATCACGCGCTCAATTTTATGGGCAATGCAATGGTCAATAATCAGCCTTGCCGTTTTGTTGAGATAGTCCCTAACTTGATTGTTTCGATTGACAAGCAATCTAGCTTGACGCTCAGTGAGACGCTCAATCTTTTGTCTATCTTTGATAGATTGCAATCTGGCATTTTCTTTGTTTAACCACTGGTTAATAGATTTAAGTTTACGACCATCCACAATAAAGGATGCCCCATTGGTGTCAACGCAAGTAGCCAAATTGTCCAATCCAAAATCAATCGAAAGAGCGCTATCAACGACTGTTTCAACAGGTTCTGGTTCAACCTGGGAAACAAACTCGACTTCAAAGAATCGAGCATTGTACTTAGAATGTATCCGAACTTCTTTGATAGCTTCAGGATTGAGTCTCTCCGGGAATGGAATAGATACCGCTCCAAACAGCTTCTTGAAAGCATTGGACATCGGTACATTAAACCGTCCATCCTTAACCACGATCCGAGGAATTATCAATACAAAGTAGCCATCTGTGGGTAAGTAGTGAGGCAATCTCACCTTCGGTTGATAGCTGCCAGATTTAACAGCGCTAATCAAGGCATAGAAACTGTGAAACGTTCTGTCTACTACTTTCAAAGTTTGTTGAGCAATATCCGTGTTTAGCAAACGATAGTTCTCGTTCTCTTTGCACAGATGGTAGGCAGATTCGTAACGCAAGTGTTTGCGCTCCTGAAAGTAGTATTGTCGAACAGTGTAAAGCCCTACATTGTAGAGATTTTTGCTAAGACGACACAACTCTCGCAGTGCCAAAAACTCAGACTTGTTTAGATTGCGGATTTGGTTCTTTTGAGTCAGGTACATTCTATTGGTCTCGCTGCATATTCTATTCTACAGCGAAACCTCTCAGCTTTCTGCTTAAATTGTGGCAAAAATGCAAAGCCGTCCTAGAAGGATGGGGTTTCCACCCATATTTTATGATGATTTCTACGCAGATAAGCAAGTCGGCCATTGGGAATACAGGGAAAATACGGGCTGATAGCGGATGTTGAGACGGATTTGGGCGATCGGACTGTTGCTTAAAATACAGTTACGGACACGGCAGTGCCGTGTCCCTGATGTGCCCAAGTGTAATCGATCGCCTGTGTTTCCAGATTTTGCAAAAATCAAACTAATTTGTCAAATCCATTCCTTTTGAGCGATCGTATCTCCTGTCGCTGTGAATAACTCAACCCAAACCCATAGCATCATTTTCACATACTAATAATTGACCTTTCCCCTGATAAAACCAAACATAACCCTCCCCGCCACCTTTGCCAAAATGACCTAATTTTCGATAATCTTCTTCAATCCCCTTGGTAAATCCTTTTACTAAATCGCAATCAGCTATCAAAGTTTCACCTTGTTTTAGTTCGACAATCTTAGCCGGTGAATTTGTAGCTGCTATAACAGTAGCTTTTTGCTCGCGCAAAGCTGTAACAGCAATTCTCCACCTACCGTCATTAGAAGCTGCCACTTGTCGGAATTTCAGTTTTTTAGCACCGATAACTACATTGTCCGAACAAAACTGAAATACACCATCATCAAATTCCCACTGCTCCCCATCCGACAGAGCGATCGGCCTATAATGCAGGAAATTGCCTTTTTGTCTCGGTTCCAGTTTCACCGTACCAGTTCCTTGATATACGGGAGCGTTGTAGTCCATTTCCGTTGTCAAAGATACCCACATATCTTTTAAACGGTTATCCGTTTTATAAACACCGGAAGTCAATTTCCCCATACACCAATGCAGCGCACCTTTTTGAATAATCACTCCGGAATTATTCAAGTTAATTTCCGCTTGCTGAACGAGGGGAATATTCTTAGTGGGATGATAAAACTTGTTCGTTTCTGGATTGATATTATTTTGGATGTACCACAAATCTGTTGGTTCCAAAACCTTGATTTCGTATTTCATAATTTACCTCGCCTATTTACGTGAAATGTGTTAAACATTTGACCCGTGATTTGGGGCTGTCGCAATCCCGGATTTATCCGGTGAAATTTATCTTTGGCAGACATCCTCTGCTACTGTTAAATTATCTAGCTATATTAGCAATAGCAGACAGCGCCCCTCCACAATTGTTGAGAAAAATTTATGCCTGCGATCGCACAATCTCCCAATTTACCGATTTTACAAGAAATCAACTCAGGATTGCCCAACATTTGCGGCTCCGAAGCAGAAATCAGTGCCGCAGCCAATAGCAACGAACCAATCTTTCTACCTACCACAAATCTGCGCCTCGAAAACATTCAAGCCGGATTCGCCTGCGCCCTCCATATGCACCAACCGACAATTCCTGCGGGTGCAAACGGCGAACTAATCTGCAATCTCCAGCATATGTTTGAACATCCCAACCAAGGAGACAATCACAACGCCGGAGTCTTTGCTTGGTGCTATTCCCGTATGGGAGAATTTATTCCCCAACTGATTGCCGAAGGCTGCAACCCGCGAATTATGCTCGACTATTCGGGCAACTTATTGTGGGGATTACGCCAAATGGGACGCGACGATATCTTTGATAATCTCAAGCGGATTACCTGCGATCCTCAATATCAACCTCATGTAGAATGGCTGGGGACAATGTGGAGTCACGCCGTCATTCCCTCAACTCCCATTCCCGACATCAAACTCCAAATTCAAGCATGGCAACATCATTTCGCAGCCATTTTTGGCATTGATGCCCTGAAGCGCGTTAAAGGTTTTTCGCCCCCAGAAATGCACTTTCCCAATCACCCAGATACACTTTACGAATACATCAAAGCTTTGAAAGAATGCGGCTATCGCTGGCTGATGGTGCAGGAACATTCTGTAGAAAATCCCGACGGATCGGGATTGTCGCAAGACCAAAAATATATTCCCAACCGTTTAGTTGCTCGCAATTCTCGCGGGGAAACAATCAGTATTACTGCTTTGATTAAAACCCAAGGTTCGGATACGAAGTTGGTCGGTCAAATGCAGCCGTATTACGAAGCAAAAGGACGCAATAAGCAGCAAATTGGCAATATCACAATTCCTTCTTTAGTTACTCAGATTGCCGACGGCGAAAATGGCGGCGTGATGATGAATGAATTTCCCAGCGCTTTTGTCAAAGCTTGGCACGAAAACCGCGAACAAGGCGGGGGAAAATCCGGTGTTGTTGGTTTAAACGGCACTGAATATTTGGAGATAATTGAAGCGGCGGGCGTTAATCCTGATGATTATCCTGTTTGTCAGGGGATTAACCAGCACAAAATCTGGCAGTTAGTCGATCGTGATAGTGCTACACCGGAAAAGGTGGAAAGAGCGATCGCCCAACTCAAGCAAACCGACCATAATTTTCACATGGATGGTGCTTCTTGGACTAACGATTTGAGTTGGGTGAAAGGCTACGAAAATGTCTTGGAACCGATGAATCTACTCAGCGCTGCATTTCACAAAAAATACGACCCGCTGGTGCAGCAAGATGCGGCAGTTACTAAGCAGTTTGAATACCAGCAAGCTTTGCTTTACAATTTGTTGGTGCAAACAAGCTGTTTCCGCTATTGGGGACAGGGAACTTGGACTGATTACGCGCGCGAACTTTACAACCGCGGCGCTGCTTTAATGAAGTAGCAGAATTTATTGTAGGGTGCCCCAAAAACCAACTGTTTGAGCTTCCTCAAATATCAGCGTTGACGCACCCTACATCTAGAAAACTTTATTGATAAAGAGAGGACTAGAGTCCAATGGCACTGAAAAAGTGAGCCAAAAAAAATCTGTAAGGCAAGATATACATAGATAATTGCCTTACAAACCA